>JADGBV010000407.1 GCA_015231345.1 Planctomycetota bacterium | reverse complement strand
CTGAGGCAAACTAAAAGAGATGGAAGTAACTTAGGCATGGTGAGCTTAAGCTGAAGGCAATTCTTCCTGGCTTTTTTTGCGTTTGAGTCTAGCAATGAGTCCCTGGCGTGTGATTCCTAAAGCTTTGGCTGTCGCTGTTTGATTATTATTAAACTTCTCTAATGCCACTTGGATTAAATGGTTCACGACTTCATCAATTGTAGGTAGTGTGGCTTCTGTGTCGTAGTTGAGAAGGCTGTCTTCTGGGTTAAGATCGTCATCATCGCTACTGGAGCTTTCGTGATACAGGCCTGATGAAAGATCGATGTCTCGTTTGAAAGACTCAGCCATTAAAGCCCCTTCGTTATGTTGGGATAGGGCATTAAAAACCATGGCCTCAAGTTCGCGCACATTTCCGGGAAAAGAATGCTTCATAAGTATGGGCATGACGTGATCGTGCAATTCGGGTATGGGCATGTTTAAGTCGTGGCAGGCCTTTCCCATAAAGAGGTCCAGAAGGCGGGGGATATCCTTTCTTCTTTTCTTAAGTGGGGGGATATGAACTTGATGGGCTTGAAGACGATAATATAAGTCTTTGCGAAAGGTATGCTCTTTGATCATTTCGTGGATATTACGACTGGTGGCAACGACAAAGCGGGCATTTGTCCTTTTGAGCACATCTGAGCCTAAGGGGTAATATTCTTTTTCTTGTAAAAGCCTTAGGAGTTTGATTTGCGAGGGCATGGAAAGATCACCGATTTCATCGAGGAAAATAGTGCCGTCTTGGGCTTGTTCAAGTAGGCCTTTTCTGTTATTATTGGCGCCAGTAAAAGCCCCTTTGTGGTGCCCGAAAAGAGCATCGGAAAAAAGAGTGTCATCAAGTCCGGCCACATTAACTGTGACATATTCGCCTTTTCTTTCTGATAAGCTATGCACTGACTCTGCGATGAGTTCCTTACCTGTTCCTGTTTCTCCTGTAATCAGTACAGCGCGAGATGTTTTTGCAATGGATTCCAAATAGCGAAAAATAGAACGGATGCTGTCGCTATCAGTGATGATTTTGGAAAATGCATCGGGTTTATCTAAGCTAGAATCGAGAAGGTGAGCCTTAAGGGTTGCATTCTCACTTTGTACTTCGTTGAATTCTAGTGCTCTTTTAACGCAGGTGAGTAATCGAAAGTTTTCTACTGGTTTATCTAAGTAATCAAAGGCACCTAGCTGCATGCACTGCACTACGTTTTCAAGGTCATTCAAACCACTCATCATAATGACAGGGAGATCAGGGTGGGTTTCCTTGATTTGGGGTAACAGTTCCTTTCCTGTAATATTGGGCATCATGATGTCCATGACAACAAGGCTTACGGGGTTATCTTTCAATATAGTCATAACTTTGCGACTGTCTTCGCAGGTAATGATGTTCTGTATGCCGTTTGAGCGCAAAGCTAATCGGGAAGTTTCTAAGACTTGCTCTTCGTCGTCGATTAGAAGGATAGGAGCGGGCATAGGTGAAGACTTATCTAGAAGGAGGAGCTATGGGCAAAGATACTTTGACTGTGCAGCCAACGCTTTCTTTAGAAGTGAATGTGATGCGACCATTATGTCGCTGGATGATGCCGTAAGAAATGAATAGGCCTAAACCTGTCCCCCCTGAGGATCGTTTCGTCGTAAAGAAAGGGTCCATGATTTTCTTTTTGATGTCTGGTGGAATGCCACTACCTTCGTCTTTAACAATGAGCTGAACTGTGTTATTGTCTTTATTGTAGCGGGTCTTGACCATAATGCCCTGTTGCATTGATGTGAGTGCTTGACAGGAATTTGTTAAGAAATTAATAAGTACTTGTTCGAGTTGTTGGAAGCTACCAATAATATCGGGGATTCCATCTTCAAGTTCTAAATGAAAGTTATAAGTGGATTTGCGTAGCAGGTTGCCTACTAGTGTAAGAGAGCTTTTTACAACGACATTAAGGTTGAATGTATCACTAAGTGATTCATCTTCTTCACGGGCAAATTTTTTAAAGTTTTCGACAATATTTTTGATTCGTTCTGTGCCTCCTTGGATGCGCTGAGTCATGAGGGGTATTTGTTCCTTCATTTCAGAGAAAGGAATCCCTGCTAAGTTAAAGTCACCTTGTTCTTGGTAGTGGTCATCCAGAATGGCTAAGGCATCCTTCCATACTTTCTCGAGCAACTCATTATTGGACATAATAAGGTGGTTCGGGTTATTGATTTCATGAGCTACACCAGAAGTTAAGATTCCCAGTGAGGCCATTTTATCGGCTAAAAGTAACTGTTTCTGGTTTTTTTTATTTATCCCTTCTGCTTCTTTGACTGAGGTTATATCTAAGTTAATGGCGATAAAATAATCTTCTCCGTCGGGGGATTTTATCGGCACAATATGGGTGTTGACCCAGTATAAACTATTATCACTCGCTTTATTGCAGATTTCGCCGTGCCATGTATCGCCACTTAAGATGGTCTCCCACATTTCCTTGAAAAAATCATTGTCGTGGTGGCCGGACTTTATAAGAGAATGGTCTTGACCGAGAAGTTCTTCGCGGGGGAACTTTGAAATTTGGCAGAAATTATCGTTTGCATAGACGATGGCCCCTGCTTTATTTGTGATGGAGACGATTGAATAATTGCTTAAGACTTCACTTAGGTTACTTGCGAGGTGAGCAAGGTCATAGGATGTGTAAGGGTTTGCCATCTCTATATTGAGTGCACTAACTCATCTTTGGCTTTAATGTGGAGAGCCTTATCCTGTGCATGAGTCATGGTGATTTTTAAGTCTGCCAGGAAATTCTGTTTGTTTTGGCACCAATTGCCACTAGAAAGAATATCATCGGGAGCATCGGCGATCACTCTTTGAGCTGCCTGATCGGGCCTCAGTTGCGCCATGAACCGTTGTACGCCATCAAGGTAATTGTCTTTTTCGATGGCCTCAATTTTGCCTTTGAGGAATTGCTGATGCATGGCGGTGCCTTTCATAATATGTAAATTATGAATTTTTACAGAATGAATGGGCAGGCTTGCGGCTAATTTACCTAGTCGTTCTGGCGTTTCAGGGTCTTCTCCAGGAAAACCTAAAACAAAATGAACGCAAATTTCAAAATTGCGGTGTGCTGCCCTTTCCATGGCATCATAAAATTCAGCCATGCCATGGCCGCGATTGACTTTTTTGAGAATCTCGTCATTGTCTGTTTGTAGGCCCATTTCCAGGGTCAAAAAGGTTTCTTTGCCCAGTTGATCCAAAAAGGAAATGCAAGAGTCTTCTAAGCAGTCGGGGCGGGTGGATATGGCCATACCGACACATTCTTCTAAGCTACTTGGTATGGGGGCATATAGTTTTTGAAGCTCTTCAGTTGAAGAGTAGGTATTTGAAAAGGCTTGAAAGTAGGCGATAAATCCATCAACTTTGCGGTAGCGTCTTCTTAAATATCGTCGGCCTTTGTCCCACTGATCCCCCAGAGGTTTGAGTTGGGCCCGCTCAGGCACAAAACCATCGTTATTGCAATAGGTGCAACCTCCTTTAGCCACTTTCCCATCGATATTGGGGCAGGTAAAGCCTGCATTAAGGCATAATTTTCGAATAATTTGACCAGGGAAGCGCTCTGCCAAATGGTCCCGATAAGTTCGATAGCCCCAGAAACTGGAGGGTCTAGATGTCATGAAGAGAAAATATGTGATTATTGATCCCATGGATTCTATGAA
>JADGBV010000406.1 GCA_015231345.1 Planctomycetota bacterium | reverse complement strand
TTTATTGAATTGCCTGCAGCATCCACTCGATCAATTCTGACAGATATTGCAATTGAAATTGGGAATACACCAGAAAGAATGCTCATCCATATTAAATCTGCAGATGAAGAAAGTATTGCTCGTCTTGCTGGAAAACTTCTGAAAATTCAATGATTCAGATTACCCCTCACATGCGAATAATGGTTGCTACTGAGCCTGTTGATTTTCGCAAAGGAATTGACGGGCTTGTTCGTATTTGCTGTGACCACTTGGAGGTGGATCCCTTTTCGGAATCACAAGGGACAGTACATTTATAGGGAGCTCCATTTCCCCTTATAAACACTAATCTTAAACCAGTCTCTCCTTCCAAAAACGAGATATCTCAAGGGACGATATCTCAAGGATCGGTTCTGTCGCAAAGTTTGAACCGGTCGAAATATTCTCCATTCTTAAGATATTCAACTTGCAAGATAATTGAATTTCGAAGACAGACTTCCACATTGATATGGAATGTAGAATTGATTCTTCTTTAACATGTGCATAAACTCAACACCTGCAATTATAGTTTCAGCTGAGCATTTCGATTTAAACCCTAACATGGGTATAACTCTAAGCTTCGGACCTCGGTGGTCCTGCTCAATTATATTATTCAGGTATTTGCATTTTCGGATTTCAATACGGTTCTTTTTGTGCTTACGCACGTTCAACTTCTCAAGAGCTGCCTTATTGGATCTACTCCCATCAATGTTGACCAGTTCAGGTCGCCCATTCTGGTCAATTGCCTTCTTGAAGAACGCCAAAGCAGCTTCAGTGTCACGTTTTTCACTGACATAAAAGTCAACAGTATTTCCGGATTTATCCACTGCTCGAAATAGGTAGGCGTCTTTCCCTCGTATTTTAATATAAGTTTCATCCATCCTCCAGCGTCTCCCAACGGCATTTTTCTTATGCATTGCTTTATTGATGATTTCAGGTGAATATTTCGTCACCCAACGTCCAATTGTTGAATGGTCAACATCGAGTCCTCGATCACGCATGATCTCCTCAAGGTCTCGAAGGCTGAGTTTATAACGAAGATAATGGCAAATGCACAGGAGGATCACGTCTTTCGGAAAGTGGGAGTCTTTAAATTTGATGAGCACGTACTTGAAGGGTGAGGTCTGGCAAATGATACTCCCCTTAAATCTATTTCCATCGATATCCAGGGATACTTTGCGACAGAACCGAATAGGATTGAATGACAGGCGTTTGTTGGAATTGAGATTAGTTGAACCCCAGGTCACTGTTGCTCTGGGTAACTTAATATTCCTTCGCCAATGATTTCAAGCGCCTCTCCTCGTTTTAATCCTTTTCGCCCAATGAGTATGTAGGAAGAACGGTATGGCTGTTTAAATAAGCCGACATTTGCACCAATACTGTGGAGAGCCTCTTGTGCTTCTTTGGTAAACTTCTCTGTTCCTTCATCGCAAACTGCGATAGCAACGTAAACATGATTGGGTAGAGATTCGATTTTATTGGCAAACTCCATTGCGGCTTTGGTTGAAGAAAAAGTGTCGTACCGTTCGTAAAAGAGAACTTTTGATTTATTCGTGACGATTACGTTGATGCCACGATAGGCAGCCCTTTCCCCATCCACGATTTTATCACCTTTAAATGACATTTTCACAAAATTACCAAGATTGAAAGAGGCTGAGGTGATTTCAAAATTTTTAAAGAAATCAATTGTTTTAGAGTAACTCTCACTCCTAGTATTGTTAGGAATATTATCCTCAGAGAAATCAACTAAGTGGCCTTCTGTTTCCATAATTGATTCTACAAGAGTAGGAGCCAACACGATACGAAACCCAAAGTTAAATTCTCGAGCAGAAGGGGGGTATTTAATGCGATGAGTTGCTCTGCAGCTATAAGCAGAGTAGTCCCATCCACCACCACGAAGGATGCGTTGAGTTCCTGAGCTTGGACCAGTTGGGTTTGTAATAGAAGCTGAAGAATAATTACCTCCCCAATCTATGCACCACTCCCAAACATTACCATGAAAATCATGCAGTCCCCATGCATTTGGGGTTTTTGTCGCAACCGGCTGTGTTTGAGCGTCACTATTATCATAGAACCAAGCCATGTACTGCATTGCATCAGTTAAGTTATCATTGCTGCCTGCTCGACAAGAATACTCCCACTCTGTTTCCGTCGGAAGCCTATATTCATAGCCTTTGGGGATGCGCCCAGCTAATTTTTCCTTAGCGGTGAGTTGTTTGGTAAAGTAGACTGCATCTTCCCAGCTAACTCTCTCAACTGGTTTTTGATGATGGACAAAGAAACTAGGATTACTTAACATTAAATATTCCCATTGTGCTTGAGTTACTTCAGTCCTCCCTATCCAAAAAGGACGTGAAATATGTACATCATGAGCAGGTTTTTCAAAAAATGTACCTGAATCCGATCCCATGGAAAACTGACCACTCTCTATAGGCATTAAAGTTAACTCAATCCCTGGGATAATATATTTTTCTCCGAAACTAGGTATGTTTGGCGAAGGGGCTTCCTGGGTAGTGAGCGACATTCCAGCTTCATGGTTGTAAAAATAATGTGCAATATTCGTGTATAAGAAAGAAAAGACAATAACCCCTGAGGTAACAATAAGTAAAAGAAATACAGCAATCCTGTAGTAACCTGACGATGTTGTCTCTTTCGTAGTCTTAGTGTCAGAATTGCTCTTTTCTTTTGTCCTTTCAATAGCTTGTCGAATGTCGTCATCATCAAGTTCAAATTCATGACCAATGTCAACTAATGTGCTAGCTCCCAAAAAATCTGAGTTTTCCTCTGACTTTCTGCCCTCAGCATTCTTTTCTTCATGAATCTTCCTTGCAAGCCCGATTACATTCCCAACGTCATCACTCTTCACTCCAAATTTAATTAGCTGGGATTCATGCCCTTCTGGATTTATAGATAGTATGGGGTCAGCTGTTTTCTCATTCAGGTTCATTTGAGAAAAATGGTGTTTGATTTCAGGGATGGACTTGGGTCGATTCTTGCTATCTTTAGCAGACATTCTAAGGATTATATCTGAAAGCTTTGATGGTATATTAGGGTTGAAGATTTGAGGGTCTTCCAATTCATCCTTTCTGATATTTTCTAATGTTTTGAAAGGAGTTTCTGCACTAAAAGGCCTTTTTCCAGTCAATAGTTCATAAAAAACTATGCCCAAAGCATAGATGTCAGAAGACATGCTGGCATCTTGACCATTTACGACTTCAGGAGCTAAATAGGCCAATGTTCCTAAAATAGTTCCCGGGACAGTCATACGTGTGTCATTTGAAAGAGATAGAGAAATTCCAAAATCTAGAATTTTCACTTCCCCCTTTTTGTTAATAATGATATTTGAAGGTTTGAGGTCTCGATGAATGATTTTTTGTTGATGAGCAACCTCAAGCCCATTTAGAATTTGCGAAAAAATATCAATTAAACCAGAGAAGTCTTTTCTGTTTACAACAGGCATTTTATCTAGAGGAACACCATCAATATACTCCATGACTTGATATAGAATCCCCTCTTCTTCACCAACAGAATATATATTTACAATATTGGAGTGATTCATTTTAGCAACAAGAACAGCCTCATTTAAGAAGCGTTCTTTGAAATCATTTTGATCTACCAGCTCTTGCTTTATTACTTTTATGGCCACGTTTCTTTTTAAATCTGGGTCATACCCTCTAAAAA
>JADGBV010000405.1 GCA_015231345.1 Planctomycetota bacterium | reverse complement strand
GTAGTCTGTGGCACTCTGGACAATATGAGTCATCACGTCAATGGGTTTACGATCTATGGGCTTATCCCAATCACTCCTCTTCTTGGCATCAGTCTCTTCATAATACTCAATACTCAATTTACCTTTTTTAAGCAGATCCTCAATATGATTCCACATATGAAAACCAAGATGATAGGGATTACGCTGAAAAAAGGGCCGTGGGTAGCAAACACCGGCAAAAATACGACTGTAATCGATAATCCCTTTGACTTTACGCTCTTTGAAAAGTTCCATCATAATGGCTTTTTCCCAGTACATGGCCCAGCCTTCATTCATGATTTGCGTGCGCATGACAAAATCGTGGGTCTTATGAGTGAGGTACAAGTAATCAATCACCGATTTCTCAGCCTGACTACAAGGAGCAAACTCTTTTAAAAAGCCAAATATATCCTGACAAGGCGCCCTAAGTTTATAGCCTCTGCGGCTTAAAATTTCACTGCGCAATTTAGAACTTATCTCTTCATCCATTGCCGTCTGGGTGGATGATGGGTTAATAAGATCATTGAGGGTAGAGGAAAATACTTCGCTTTTCTTTGCTGAGCCACTCCCACCATGATTCTCATTTACATTCTTAGATATCCTAGTTTCCGTTTCAACGGAATTAGCCAGGTTGTATTGTGAATTGGGGTTAATTAAAGGAACGATGGATTCACAGGCATTCCAATAATCCCTATAATAAATATCGCCCATTTGCCAGCGGCCTAAGTTCACCTTCTTCACACTGTACATCACCCTTTCAGTTCGATCTGAATCCGAGTCCTGCATTACATTCAACTCGGAAAACTCACAGTGTCCGACCACATGAGCCATCACCGAGGCCTGAACCATGGCATTATTCGTATGGTTCAAGTAGGCATAAGAGGGATTCCCTGTTTGCACAACTTCATAATAGAGTGAAGACTCTTGGCCGCTTTCTATGCGGTGCTTACGAGTCGTCATATTCTTCCCTTCCCATATATTAACGGGGCTTACGGGATAGACCTTCTTCTCTAGGAGTGAAGTAAACTCCATAGCATCGAGAATAAAAAAGCGCATCTCCGGGAGTGTGCGCCCCATTCCCTCTGCAAGTTCAACCACTCGCTCAAAAATACTCTGTAACTCAGGATCAGTGGCTATACTACGCATGAGTCTCCGCGAATATATTTTTTATCACTTGAGTGGTTTGTGACTTATTCTGCATTTCAGCTAACCTGACAATAGAGTCATTGGCATATCTGGCTTTTAATTTCTTAACCAGATTACTATAACTCGAAGGCTTCACCTCTACAATGCCGATACGATTAAAATAAGGCCTCATGGACTCACCAATAATATCTTGGATTTCTTGAGGGTCATCTTGAAAAAGCTCGCCATCACCAAAATAAAAAGCGTACATATTCGTTGAACCGGGATCATATTCACTTAATGCAATCTGGCTCACCAAATCAAAAACAGGAGCAGCCTGTGTCCCGCCCGCATTGCCTACATTGAAAAAATCGCCTTGATTCACCTCATAAGCTTTTGCGTCGTGAACAAAGAAACGATGTTCCACATTCTTGGCTCCATAGTTATAGTCCAGCCAATTCTGGATAAAACTCACCATACGCTTTTCCATCTCTATGCGCTCGCCATAGGTAGAATATGAGATATCACCCATATAAAAAACCACAGCGCGAAATTTTGGTTTTTCAACTTCTTCAAATTGCTTAAAACGCTTATCTCTGCGCATCACCCTCACTTCATGCTTCCCTTTTTCGGGAGCATATTCCCCTAGAGCAATGCTCGTTTTAAGAGCTCGCCTGAAAGTTCGCCTCTTATCCAGAAGCACACCCACAGGGCCAAAGGTTTTGTACTCATAGCTGAGTTCTTTAATTTTACCCTCTCCTTGTTTTGTCAGGAAAGGCAAGCGAAGTTTTTGGCCGATCAATTCCATTAAGCGATTAAAAGGCAAGGTAAAACTCACCTTTCCTCCACCACTTCCTGGACCTGCGCCGCCTGAACCGCCCCCCCCTTCTCCGGGCTCTTCATGCACAAATTGCGGAGGCTCTATTCCATCGACTTCAACTACGATGTCACTTCCCCTACCAGCCAGGTTTTCCAGGTCACTATTATTTAGAATACCATCGATAACTTCTTCAATTTGCTCTTCGATAAACTCGTTAAAGGCCCCTTCAGACTCATTGGAGGAAATTTTATCTTCAGCCATAGGGGCCTCAGGTTATGCTAGAAGCATTAGCCGTCACAGCCAAAGCCTGAAAAGCACATTTACCACAATAATTTTTCTCCGTCATCAAGTATTTGATGGTTTCATTTAACTGCTCTTGCTCTTTCGAGTTGACATTCGCCGTGCTGGAGCCACTTTTAATCCAACCCAACAGCTTCATGTTTTCACTGGATTTAAATTCATTTTCGAAAACATACTTTTTAATGGCACTCTGATAAGAAGGTTCATCTTCCAGAAGAACAGCATAACTCACACTCGAGATGGCATCGCTGAGTTCTTTACGGAAAACGTCTTTCTCTGGTATCCCCAAGTATTGCTCGATGGTTTGCATAAATTTCTCATCAGGTTGAGCATCAGCCTGAGTGACTTCATGTTTCACTGTCGTATTATGGACATAGGCTTTTACGTGATCCGTATATTTTTTCCAAGTGGTTTCTAGTACGGAATCATCGCGAAGAATCGCACTATAGACATCACTGGCAATTTGCCCGAGAATCCAGTGCTTAGCTTGAGGCAGGATTTTTTCTACATACTGGTTGAGTTTCGATTTTTGTAAGGCAAAAATCTCTTTCACATAATGGTCCATGCGCACATATAAATCTAATGGCGTCACACAGGGATTTTGCAGGGCAATAGATGTCAGCATGGAGTGTTCATCACCTTCATCTTTCAGTTTATCGATATTGGCCTGATATTCAGAAACCTGAAAATGCTCAGTATTCTCAAAAACATTTTGCACAAAACGAGGGTCTAAGCCAAAGGTCCCTTCCGATGGTTTCACAAACATAAATTCTTCTAGCATGGTTTTAGCCATATTGTTATCCACACCAGAATCAGCTCTACCGGCATAAATCAATGACTTCTGCAGAAGAGATAAATTGGGATTCTGTTTAGAAGGGTATAAGCGTGACATCACCGCCACCAAACTGAGCATTTCAAGACTATGGGGAGCCACATGAGCTTGATGTTTGCGTTCAGGCGACCATTTGCGATTATCGTTAGAGTAGGTATAAGAGTAGATATTTTCTTCTTCCTTGAAATTCACAGAAAGAGGCATTTCAATAAATGTCGTTCTGGAACGTAATGCCTCAAAGGATTCTTTTTCTTGAAATAAATTATACTCGTGAAAGTTCGTGTGGCCAATAATAACACCATTAAAAGGAATGGGGGGTTGACCTTCAGGCTTAAAGAATCTGTCTTGAGTGGCAAAAAGGAGTTCGTAGAGAAATTTATCTGAGAGCTTAAGAATCTCATGAATTTCCACAAAGCCATTAGCACCAGCGCACAGTTCACCTTTATAGTCATGCACAAGGGGGTGTGATTCGCTGCCAAAACGAGGCAGTAAACTATAATCTATATTACCCACAAGAGAACCTGCCTCCTGACTTTTTTCATCCCGAGGAGTATAAGATCCTATACCCACCTTACGATTTGCATCGTAGACCAGTCGCTGTACTTTA
>JADGBV010000404.1 GCA_015231345.1 Planctomycetota bacterium | reverse complement strand
ATAAATCCCTTGGGAATCGCAGGGTGATTTCCAAATGGCCTCTCCGTGGGGGGCCGGTTATTGCAGATGGTAAAGTTTATTTTTCTGCTGGTATTTGGCCTTTTATGGGTGTTTTTATTTATGCTCTTGATGCCGAGAGTGGAGAGGTTATATGGTTGAACGATCACGATAGTATTGATTTTGTGCCTCAGCCTCATAAACCCAGTATGGCTTTTGCAGGGGTGGCCCCTCAAGGAGCTTTTGCTCTCAATGGTGATCACTTAATTGTACCTGGTGGAAGGTCTGTGCCGGCAGTGATAGATATTCGTAATGGTGATGTGCTCAGGTACGATTTTGCTAAATACAGTAAAAAGCGTGGTGGGGATTTTGTTGCGAGCACTAAGGGTATTTACTTTACCAGAGCACGTGAGCATTATACGGGTTTTATGCAATTTGATTTAAAAAGTGGTCGAAATTTACAAAGAAGAGCGGTTGAAGGTGGTTTGCCTATTTTTGATGGGGAGCAAATTATTAGTGGAGGCAAAAGCATTCGTATTTATTCGGCAGACGAAAAGGGCGTGCTTGGGAATCTTATTGAAGAACTGAAGATTAATGCTGAGGGCGATGTCATCAAAGCTGGTGATTGTTTATATGTGGCTGGAGAAATGAAGATTCAGGCAGTAAAAATGAAAGAAGGAAAAGCGCGTGCATTATGGCAATTAGAAACGAAGGCTAATGTCGTGAGGCTGATTGCAGCCAATGAATGTATATATGCAGTGACAGATCAAGGTGATTTGTTGTCATATGGTTATGAGAAAGGTCGTGCTAAGACCTATGACTCCATTCCTGCGGTCACATCTTTTTCGCCAACTCAAGAGATGTCAAGTATCCTTAAAGACGCCAAATCCAGTGGTGGTTGGGCTTTGTTTTATGGTCTCGATCAAAAAGAAAAAATCAATACTTTGCTGAGTATGAATCAGCATAATATTATTGTCATAGATCCTTCTCTAGAGAAAGTTAATCAAGCTAGGCGATATTATGATGATCAAGGTGTTTATGGTCGTAGAATCACAATCCATCACGGTAGTCCTTTAAGTCTGAGTTTTCCCTCTTACCTTTTTGAACTTGCCTTTCTTGCGCCCAAGAATGCGCCTGAAGATGCTGAGTTATTGAAGCTCACCGAGAGTCTCCGCCCTTATGGCGGGAGTGTGGTGATGCCTAAAGGCTTTTCTCAATCAAGCATAACTAAGTTAACTTCACGCGAAGGCTTTGAGTCCCATAAAGCTTCTTATGGGCTGGTTGTGAAAAGGAAAGGGCCGCTACCAGGAGCGAGTACTTGGACGCATAATTACGGTAATATTGCTGCAACAGCAAAGTCTGATGATAAGAGAGTTAAAGTGCCTTTAGGGGTTTTATGGTGGGGAGGGAGTAATCATACGGATGTATTACCTAGGCATAGTCATGGCCCATCTCATCAAGTTGTGGGCGGACGTTTATATGTGCAAGGTGAAAATACCTTCAAATCTCTAGATGTCTACACGGGTAGGACTCTTTGGTCTAAGCAAATACCTGGGCTGAATAAAAGTGGGATATATTATAATGAAACTTATAATCCAGACCCCATGTTTCCTGAGTACAATCAGGTGCATATTCCTGGAGCGAATTCTAGAGGAAGCAATTTTGTTGTTACGGAAGATACGGTTTATCTGCTTAAAGACGAGCGCTGTTTGTTGCTGGACTCTGCAACTGGAAAAGAAAAATCAGCCTTTGAATTGTCCCGGATTGCCCCAAAGGAAAAGTCTTGGGCTTATATTGGGGTTCAGGGGGATTGTTTTATTGGAGGGGCGGGTTTTAGTCAGCTTTCATCCGTATTTGACGAGGGGAATGCTGCTGGCAAGAAAAAAAAGAAAAGCTCTAAAGCATTTAATTATAAAACTTTTGATTATTCCGCCAGTAAATCTCTTGTTATTATGGATCGACATAGTGGTAAAGAAAAATGGCGTATTAATGCGAAGTTAAGCTATATTCATAATGGTATTGTGGCAAGTGATAAGATTCTTTTTGTTTTGGATAAATTACCCCAGACAGTGGAAGATTTTTGGCGACGCCGTGGTAAGAAAGATCATGGGGCAACGTTAAGTGCTTATGAGCTGTCGACAGGTAAACTTCTCTGGGAAAAGAGGTCTGATATATTTGGCACTTACCTTTCCTATTCTGCTCGTAAAAATCTTATACTCATGGCTACACGGCCATCTAGGGATATGGCTCCCGGTGAGAAGGGTAAAGGGATGATTGCTTTTAATGCTGCGACAGGTAAGCTTATTTGGGATGAGGATTTTTCTTACCGTACTTTCCCCATTTTGCATAACGATGTCATTATCACTGAAAATGGTATGTGGGACTTATTAACGGGAAAAGAAAAAGTCCGCATCAACCCCATTAATGGAGAAGAACAAGATTGGTCATGGAAACGCACCTATGGCTGTAATTACCCTATCGCAACAGAGTATATGCTTAATTTTCGGTCAGGGGCGGCTAGTTTTTACGACTTGGCCGGTGATGGTGGCACCGGTAGTTTTGGTGGCTTTAAATCGGGGTGTTCCATTAATTTAATTGCAGCCGATGGTGTGATTAGTGCTCCCGATTATACTAGGACATGTATTTGTTCTTATCAGAATCAAACCTCTTTAGCATTGGTTCATATGCCTGAATTGGAGTTTTGGACTTCTACTCCTATGAAATTAAATAAAAGAGAGCCCATCAAACGGTTGGGCTTAAACTTCGGTGCCCCGGGAGATAGAAAAGAGGGTGAGACCTATTGGCTGGATTATCCCAGTGTTGGTGGAGACTCGCCAGACCCCGATGTCGAAGTGAAGGGGAAACTTAAAGTTCATTTGGATAATGCCTTAAGGTATAGCCCTGTTAATAAGAACTGGGTATATGCATCTTGTGTGGAAAATATAGAAAGCCTAAGCTTGAAAATGGGTTCTGCGAAGAGCTCTAGGCCCTATAGAGTGAAACTCTATTTTGCCGAAGTGAGCCCTATTGAGGCTGGACAGAGAGTCTTCGATGTTGAGGTGCAGGGCGGACAAAAAGTGAGTGGGGTTGATGTTATTAAGAGAGCTGGTGGAGTGCATAAAGGGTTCGTCCTTCAATTTGATCAAGTGCCAGTTAAAGGAGCTCTGAATCTTCATTTTTCCAGCAAAAGCTCCTTGGGGCCAATCTTAAGTGGCATTGAAGTTGTAGAGACAAATTGAATTTAGGCCCATGCTATATAACGATATAATTGAGACTTCGGTGTGTATTTGTCTTGCCACAATTGAAATTGACGCTTTAATTTTTTGAAAGAATCACCCATGCGAACATTCACCCTGCTTATATTCATGATTCTTCATGTCTCTGTCTGTGCTGAGGAAATTCAGCATCGTATTCTGATAAAATCAACTCCTCCCTTTACCATAAAAGATAGCCAAGGGGAATGGAGTGGTATCAGTGTAGACCTCTGGAAAGAGGTCTCACACAAATTAGGCATAAAGTATAAGTATGAAGAATCTGAGCTTAGTCATATCCTTGAAGACGTGTCGCAAGGGAAGGCGCTTGCGGGTGTGGGTGCTTTGTCTGTAACGTCTCAACGCGAGCAGGTTCTAGATTTTACCCACATTTTTTCACCACGATGATAGACTTCGTTAGCTCTTATTTCACAATATATTTTCTCATGGTTTTTTTTCTT
>JADGBV010000403.1 GCA_015231345.1 Planctomycetota bacterium | reverse complement strand
CCTGCACACTTGTTGCTTATGAGCCTTACCCGAATCAAGTATTGCAAAAGGGCTTTTCAGGCTTAGATAAATTAGAAACTCAAAAAGCTCAGGATATTGAACTGCAAGAGTTAGAGAAGCTCGGTAGTGGTGATATACTATTTATTGATTCATCTCATGTGGCAAAATTGGGTAGTGATGTGTTGTATGAGCTTTTGGAGATGATCCCCCGTTTGAAGAAAGGTGTTATTGTGCATATACACGATATCTATTTTCCTCATGTTTACCCTAAGGAGCTTGCTCATAGGGATCATATGTTCTGGAATGAGCAGTATCTTTTGCAGAGCTTTCTGGCTTTTAATTCTTCTTTCGAGGTGCTTTGGTCGGGTAGCTATATGCATCAAAAGGCTCCAGAGAAACTCAGGGAGGCTTTTGAATCATATAAAGAGACCCCCTCTCTTCCGGCCAGTTTCTGGATGAGACGGGTTGAAGATTGAGTGTTAGTTCTGGCATTTGGCTTATATTTATAATGTCATTTGCGATAAATTTGGCCTTTAGCTTATAATTATAATGCCATTTGCGATGAGTATGGCATTATGCCTGGGCTTGGGGGCTGCTTTTTGCCAATCACTGGCTTATTTGCTATCAAGGGTTTATGGCGGAGGTACGCAGCGTTTGCTCATACTATCCCATGTTATTATGGGGGGATTAGCGTTGCCTGTATTTCCTTTTGTGTTGCCAGCACAGATTCCTGACTTTATGATTTACATGCCTCCATTATTAGGAGCTTCTTTGACTTATCTTGTGGCGCAAGGCTCGTTATTATTGGCTCTCAAGAAAACTGAAGCTTCTCGCATTGCTCCTTTGCTGGGTCTAAAGATTGTTTTTGTCGCAGTGATAGGAATGCTGTTCTTTTCTCAAGAGCTTTCTTATCTAAAATGGCTCGGGGTTATTGCGACCACAACTGGGGCATGGATTGTCAGTGCTAGAGGAGAGTCTCCTCATCGGGCAACCGTACCTCTGGTGCTTTTTGCTTGTTTATGCTATAGCTTGTCGGATCTTAATATTAATATATTAGTGAGATTGTTTACAGGCATGAGTCAGATGAAAGCCTCTTTTTTGTCCGTGACCATGATTTATATTTTCTTAGGCGCTTTGGCTTTTCCCATAGCTTTTGCCAAAGGTTTTCTTGAAAAAGAAGACCTAAAGCAGGTTATGCCCTATTCTCTGGCTTGGTTTGCAGCCATGCTTTTTCTCTTTTCTTGCTTTGCCTATGGAGGGGTTGTTTTTGGCGTGGTTGTGCAGTCAACCCGTGGGGTGATGTCCATTGTCTTGGGCTTTATTGTAGCCAGGGCAGTTCAGAAAAATCAGCTTGAAAAGAAGATCGGTACGATGCTTCTTTTGCAGCGTATTTTTGGTGCCGTTCTTATGAGTATAGGAATTGGCCTTTTTGTTTATTAGTTCTCTTTATTTCATAAATTCTAAAATATCAAAAAATTGACCTTCAGGGGTAAACCTGAATGTGAGTTTTTGTTCGCGTTCAGGATTGAAAAAAGTATTTTCATTGATGAGGATCAAATTAATTTTTTGGATATTTTCGGCATTAGGTATTTTCCCTTCGATGATTTGGGCGTGTAGGATGATGCGCGGGTTATCTTCAGATTGAAAGGTACTGATGTGCGGCTTTTGCACTCTATTGATGATGACGCTTATTTGCCTTAAATCTTTAGGTGTATTGATTCTTGCAGGTCTTAAAGAGTGCTGGCCTTTGTTGTTTAAGTGCTCGTGGTAGTGGACGCGAACTAGGCGGTCTTGATAGTTAAGTCGCAGTGTGTGGGGTTTGGGCTGGCACCCTAAAAATAAGGTGAAAAGTAGGCAGAGAGTGATTTTGCTTTTCATAGATGGGGAGATTACAGAGAAGGTTAAGGTTGCCAAGTAAGAATATTGAGTCTTTGGCTTCATGTTCTGTTTTTCAGGTGTTTATGGGTTTTCGCCTTTTGCTATTTTTTTTGCAAAAAATAGGCTAGATGTGGTCTATTGAAATTGTATTTGTTCGGCATAAAATTTACTATTCATTTGCCTTGATTCGCATAAATTACTATCTAAATGAGGAAGGGTAGTTTAGGTTGATCCTCTTGATTGTGATTTGTATATTGATTACTGTGTTTGATTTTTGCCGAAAGGAGATGATTTTATGAATGAAAACCGCAATAGACTTTTTTTAGGTGCGTGTTTTGCGCTCATTGTGACGTCAGTCAGTTTTGCTGTAAGGTCGAAATGTGAAGAAGTGTTTCGAGTGGATTATGGTTTGAGCCCAGAAGAAATCGGATGGGCTATTGGTCCTGCATTCTGGGGATTTACTGCTGCTATGGTTATTGGTGGGCTTATTATCGATATTGTGAAGACCAAAACCATCATTTGGACTGGATTTGTTTTGCACCTGCTGGGCATTATTACGTTGATTTTTGCTGACACAAAGATCTCCTTCTACCTGGGAAATCTGTTTTTTGGTTTAGGCAATGGCTGCGTTGAGGCCTCGTTTAATCCCATGATTGCGACCTTATTTCCAAATGAAAAAACGAAAATGTTAAACCGTTTTCATGTATGGTTCCCAGGGGGAATTGTCATTGGCGGTCTACTTGCCTATTTAATGATGGACCTTATGGGCTTATCTCACCAGCTTTATATTGGTGTAATGCTGATTCCTCTGCTTATTTATGGCTATCTCTTTATTGGTCAAAGTATTCCAGAGACTGAGCGAGTGGCTAATAAAGTCTCTTATAGCGATATGATCAAAGCCACTGGTGCTCCCTTTATGCTGCTAGTTGCTACTCTTGTGATGTTTGTGTTGGCTAATTTTGGTCAGTTACCTTTCGTTTCGGCATGCCTCAATTTCTTCCCAGAAAAATTTGGATTTTCACCTTCGTCGATGTATATCGTTATCGTAGCGGTTCTATTAGTTGCAGCCTTGGCCGAGGGCAAATTGGCTTGGGGTGCGAAATTGGTTTTCCCACTTATGTTTTTCATGATGTTACTCACTGCTGCTACTGAGCTTGTTACGACACAATGGATGAATGCTCTTTTTCAAAATGCGGGTGTGAATGCCATGGTTCTTCTGGCGCTCATTACGGCAATTATGGCTGTCGGACGCTTTTTTGCTGGGGGTTTGGTTCATAAATTTAACCCAGCTGGAGTTCTATTAATTTCTTCAATATTGGCCTTAATTGGCCTTTATATGATGAGTGTGGCATCTGGACCCGCTTTTACCATCATTTCTGCCATTGTATTTGCTGTTGGTGTCTGCTATTTTTGGCCCACCATGCTTGGTTATGTTGCTGAGTACGTTCCGGAAAGTGGCGCTTTGGGCATGTCTATTATGGGCGGTGCAGGTATGGTTTCCGTGGCCATGTTCTTGCCTATGTTAGGTGGGGTTATGGAGAAAGATGGCACTCAGACCGCTTTGCGTTTTATGGGATTTTTTCCTCTTATTCTTATTGCGGGATTCTTGGTTCTTCTCTTTGTTTACGGCCGTAAGCAAAATACGGAATCCTAAGTTCAAATATTTTGTTAAAAACAGCGCTCCCTTCTCGAAGAAGGGGGCGCTCTTAATGAAAAGTTAAGATCCTAACATAAATCTAACAATAGATGCTTTTATAAAAGGATCTAA
>JADGBV010000402.1 GCA_015231345.1 Planctomycetota bacterium | reverse complement strand
GATACCATTTACGGGGCCACTACCACCCCAGCTGTTACCTATCATAATAGGACGACAAAATGTTTGTTGGTATGGCTGTGAACCCGAGTACTGGAAACATAAAAATGCCTCTCAGGGTTGATTGTATGCCGGCGTGATTATAATCTTACCTCGTCTTACATCTCAGGCAAACACTATGACAACAACAAGAATTTCAAGCAAGGGTCAAGTGGTCATTCCTAAGCCCATTAGGAGGTCTCACCACTGGGAGGTCGGCGAAGAACTCGTTGTTGTTGAGATGGGTGAAGGGGTGCTGCTCAAACCAAAGCCTGTATTTCGCATAACTACAATGAGTCAAGTTGGGGGGTGCCTTTCTTATAAGGGCGAAGCCAAAAGCGTAGAAGACATGGAGCAAGCCATTGGAAAGGGAGTCAAGGAGTCATTTACGTGATCTCCATTGACACTAATGTGATTGTTCGTTTTCTCACCAAAGATGACGAAAAACAGTACAAAAAAGCTTATACCCTTATAGATAGTAACGATGTATATGTGCCGGATACCGTTATTTTAGAGACAGAATGGGTTCTGCGTTACGCATATGAGTTTAGCCCTAAGGAAATCTGCGAAGGACTTGAATATTTCTTCGGACTCAAAAATGTAAAACTGACAAATGCCCAGATTGTATTCACGGCAATAACGTGGTGTAGAAAGGGGATGGATTTTGCTGATGCCTTCCATCTGGCACTCAGTCAGCAATTTGAAGCATTTGCAACCTTTGACAAAAAGTTCATTAAAAAAGCCACTTTAACCGAAACATCAACCAAAGTAATCTTGCCTTAAATTTTTTGTGGGTCATGCCGGCACACTTACCCCTATTCTGGAAAGTCAGAAAAAGCACCTCGAATGAAGCTATGCCCTTCTGGTTGGCAAGCAAGCAACCAAGTGATCTATTGGCTATGATGTGGAGCAGAATAAAAACGATTGAAAGAAAAGCTCCATGTACACCTGGATAATGAAAGGGAATGAGATCTCCACTAAAAATTTATTTTGTAGGTTTTATTTCATATTTATAGTCTCTTCAAAAAGGAGAACCATATAATGAATTATTCCACCATTTACGATATCCTCATGTCTAACTGGCTAATCGCATTTTCAATCGTAGCCTTTAGTTCTTTTCTGTCTATTCCCATCAAGTCCATACTTGCAGACAGGGCCAGCAAACTTTTGGAAAAAGACCGTCCTCTTTTCAGCTCATTCCTTACCTCCCTTTCGAAGTCCTGTTTTTCAGTGATCTTTGCCTTCTCTTTTTATATTGCCATTAGGTATCTACAATGCCCAGGGTCATTGGGTTACTTACTCACACTGAGTTCTGATATTCTTATCACCTTGGGCATCGGCCGCTCTATTTATTTGGGGGTAGAGATTCCCTGCGGGTGGTGGAGCAGAAAAGTCGCAAGCAACAGCTCCAAACTCGACAATATGTTGGTGCCAGTGGTTGAAGCCTGCTCAAAAGTGATTGTGGTAGGACTCATTGCGGTTCAGATCATCCAAATTCTGTCGAACCAACCAATAACTTCTATTATCGCAGGGCTTGGTATCGGCGGCTTAGCTTTTGCCTTGGCAGCCCAAGACACCATAAAAAACCTCTTTGGATCTATTATGCTCATGTGCGACCGCCCCTTTGATATTGGTGACAGAATCAATGTCGGCGGCCATGATGGACCCGTTACAAAGGTAGGACTAAGATCCACGACCATCGAGAACCTGGATGGACATAAAATTTCCATCCCCAATTCCAAACTCGCTGATATGTTTATTCAAAATATTGGCGTTAGGCCAAATATAAAAAGAGTCATAAACATTTTACTCCATTCCGACACTCCCGCAGAAAAAGTCGAAAAGGCTCTAGAAATTCTTCGCCGTAATATACAAGATCATGAAGGGCAAGAAGGAGACCTTATTCCAAGAGTTTACCTATCTGACATCAAGCCTGAGGGCTTTAATATTCTAGTTCTCTACTGGTATCACCCTCCTCAATATTGGGATTATCTTGCCCAATGTGAGAGCTACAATTTAAGGGTGATTAAAGAATTGCAGCAAGCCGAAATCAAGTTTTCCATGCCAGTTCAACGCGTTCAACTTGATACTTCTAATGAAGGAACTCAAAGCTCGCAGACATGGAATTGATTTCATCAAACACGGCACTTCAATCAGTGGCTGTCATGAGGTCGCTCTCGGAACCCCACAAGCCTAAAGTGAAACAGATCACTAGGTTTTACCAAATGAATTTATTATTATATTAACCTCTATAATTAAATTCAATATTAGACTGAACCCACTTATTTATTCTATATCACTGCCATGAATATAAACGATCATCTACCTCTCCCCCAGTATAGCCCCAAAGAAGATCGGTATGAGAATATTAAGTTCCGTCAATGCGGCGAAAGCGGACTTAAACTTCCACCTCTCTCTATTGGTTTGTGGCATAACTTTGGAGATGCAGACAACATACACAATGGGCGACAAATTCTGCGACGAGCCTTTGACTTAGGAATAACCCATTTTGATTTAGCCAATAATTACGGCCCCCCTTATGGCAGTGCAGAAGAAAACTTCGCATCTATTTTTAAGAAAGATTTCTCTTCACATCGCCGCGAATTAATCATTTCTAGCAAAGCCGGATACGATATGTGGCCTGGACCTTATGGTCGTGGGGGATCTAAAAAATACCTAATAAATAGCTGTGAGGATAGTTTATCGCGCTTAGGATTAGATTATTTAGACATCTTTTATCACCATTGTCCTGACCCCGAAACACCCTTAGAGGAAACCGCTGATGCATTGTCTCAAATCGTCACACAAGGAAAAGCTCTTTATATTGGTATCTCTAATTATTATAAGCCATCCATGGCCCAAAAAATGGTTCATTTATTAAAAGAGCGTGGGGTCCCTTTACTTATCAATCAACTACGATACTCAATGTTCGATCGTCGTGCCGAAGAACTTCTCCCTATAGCAGAAGAGGAAGGCTTTGGCGTCATAGCTTTTTCTCCTTTAGAACAAGGGATTCTTACAGGGAAATACAATGCGGGAATCCCTAAGGGTTCTAGAGCGGATAATCAACTCTCTTATCTCCCAAAAGACATGGATAAAGACAAGGTAGCTAAAGCGGTAGCTCTAGAAGAAATAGCCAAAGAAATGGGGATTCCAATGACAACCCTAGCCCTTTCATGGTTGCTCCGAAATCCTTCTGTCACTTCAGTATTAGCTGGCGTGAGTAGCTGCGAGCAAGTGGATCATAACATAAAAGCAGTTGAGTTCACAGGTTTTAGCGATACCGACCTAGAAAGAATTAACTCAATTTTGAGCTCAAACACAAGAACTTAAAATGGCCTTATTGGCATATCTTAACCGCGAACCTCATCACTTTTCACCAGCTGCTTAATTCGAATAAGAGATCTCGAAACGTTTGATTTTCCAAAATGAAAATAAAAGTGCCAAGATGATCAATAGAGCAAAAAGTGGCATGGATATATAAAGCGGTGTCGGTTCAGCAAGAACCTGAATAAGTTCGTTTTTGATAGATATATTCTGTGGTGTTATAGAGCTCATATAATACACCACGCTGAATTTCTTAAGCAAGGGTGGCAAAAAAGGGTTTAACCACTCCCACGCATAAATTAACAGAGTCGGAAAAGTCAGGTTTTTGAAAAGAAAACTTGAAAACAAAAAAAGACT
>JADGBV010000401.1 GCA_015231345.1 Planctomycetota bacterium | reverse complement strand
TTACTTATATCATTCAGTCCGGGAGCTACAGTGCGGATGCCATTAGTCGCAAAGCGGATGCTTTCATAGAAACGCTTGGAGAAGTGATTACAAAAATGACAGATGATGATTTTGCTCAAGTCAAAAATGCGATTAAAGAAAAATTACTTGAGAAACCAAAAAGCATTGCTGAAAAAGCCAATATTTTTTATGATTTGACTTTTGAAAAAGCTAAAGATTTTAACCGCTTGGAAGAAAATCTAGCTGCACTTGAATCTGTAAGCAAAGAGGATGTGTTGGCTCTTTATAAAAAAGCCATGTCTAAAGAAACTCGTAAAGTTGTCGAGTTGCGACTTTATGCAGCAGAGCATAAAGTAAGTGAGGAAGTTGCTGAGGGAGTGGAGGTTGTCACTATCCCTAAAGCTTTTCGCGAGAAAAGAGAGTACAGGAAGAAGTAGAATTGCTATAACTGACCCCTAGAAGAATTGCGGCTCAATGGCAGCCGCTTATTATGTACGCTTGATCTCTTAGAATTTCTTTTAAGAAGCTTATATAGTGCAAAAAAATAGCCCTTAAGTTCTCTGGAGAAACTTAAGGGCTATGATTTTATTTTTTCTGCTGCGCTTGCTGTGCCTGAATGGCAGTAAGAGCGATTGTATAAATAATATCATCAACCAAGGCGCCTCTGGAGAGGTCATTCACAGGTTTATTTAAACCCTGTAACATGGGGCCAATGGAAATTAAATTGGCTGAACGCTGAACGGCTTTATATGTCGTGTTTCCTGTATTCAGGTCAGGAAAAATAAAGACATTCGCATTACCTGCCACTGGACTATCGGGAGCTTTTTTCCGCGCAACATCCATTGTAGAAGCTGCATCGTATTGAAGTGGTCCGTCGATTAAGAGGTCAGGGCGAAGGCCTTTGACAATTTCTGTTGCTTCAGTTACTTTATCTACGTCTTTTCCGAATCCTGAGCCTAAAGTACTGTAACTAATCATGGCAACTTTGGGTTCCATACCAAATGCTCTGGCTGATTCTGCACTTTGAATTGCAATATCTGCCAACTCGTTTGCATTAGGATCAGGGTTAATAGCGCAGTCACCATAAACCAATACTTGGTCGGGTAAGCACATGAAGAAGATAGAGGATACAATTTTTGCGTCGGGAGCTGTTTTGATAAGCTGCAAGGCTGGTCTTACTGTGTTGGCAGATGAGTGTTCTGCTCCAGAAACCAAACCGTCAACATCGCCTAAAGCCAACATCATTGTGCCCAGAACAACATTGTCGCTGAGGTGATCGAGAGCGATTTCCTCGGTCATGTTTTTATGTTTCCTCATTTCTACCATAGGAGGAACATAGCGGTCTATGACGTTTTCGGGTTCGATAATCTCAACAGTTTTTGGAAACTCAATATTCAAGGCGTCGGCTTGAGCTAGTATATCTTCACGCTTGCCAAGGAGAATACAATTTGCTATCTTTCGCTGTTGGCAGGAGATGGCGGCTTGAATCGTACGTGGTTCATCACCTTCAGGGAGAACAATACGCTTGAGGCTCCCGCGAGCAGTTTGTGCTAACATATGCCTAAAAGCAGCAGGTGAAAGTCGGCTTTGTACTGCAACAGCGAGAGTTTTTGTGATCCACTTGCTATCAATGGCTCTTGCAACGAGATCCATCGCTTTGTTGATTCTTTCGCCATCATCTACTGGTATTTCGCTATTCATATCTTGAAGCGCCTTGGCAGCGTTGAATGTCGAAAGTTTGACTCTAAAGACAGGTAGGCCTGTATACCAAGCTTTGCGGCATAGCTTCATGATGTTATCGGATGGTTCTACGTCACCTGTCAGAATAAGTCCGGCAATTTGTGCGCCGTTAATGGCGGCCATGGCAGTGGCGATAATGATATCACTCCTGTCAGCAGGTGTGACGAGGAGATTACCTGTTTTAAGTGAATCAATAAGGTTAGGGATGGATTTAGCGCATAACTCGATGTTAAGCACGCGGCGTTGTTCCATTTCACCTTCAAAAACGGTCTGGGCATTAATGAGGTTAGCCACATCTCGTGTTCTAGGAGCTAAGAGGTTGTTGTTGTAAGGGACAAGACCAATAAGGTCTATGCTTCTCTTTTTGAAAACTGGGCACTTCTCCAATATGTTATTGGTAAGGTTTTCTATCGCTTGAGGAGTAGCTTTCTCGCCTTCCAGTTCAACATCAGCTTTATTAATGATTGAGCCAACCACTCTCGTTTCATAATCTAAAGCGGTGATTTCAATTTGTTGGTCCAATGTCTCTAGACTCAATTCGTGAAGATGGGAGACCATGATAACTTCGGCAGTCAGAGTTTGTGCTATGCGTTTATTAAGCATGGCTCCTTCAGGAAAAGACTCGGACTGCAGTAGTCCTTCAACCACTACAACGTCGAAAAATTGTGCTGTATTATTGAAACGTTGTACGATAAGTTCCATTAATATTTCAATTTTACCCTGACTTAACATTTCCCTTACCTCGTGTATGCTTAGAGGCTGAGGTGGAGATAATGGTGTTTGGGAACTGATAAATTGCGTAGAGCGATCTTCTGTCTCACTATGCATAGGCTGGGAAATGGGCTTATAGAAGCCCACGTTAATTCCTTGTCGATCTAAGGCTCTAACTAAACCGATGGAAACTGTGGATAAACCAACTTTTGGTCCAGTAGGTATGGTGAGTAGAGTGTGTTGCATATGAGTCTTTAAAAAAAAGTAAATTTAGTTTTGAGCTAAGGTTGCCTTTGTTTCCTGAGCTATCATAAGTTCTTCATTCGTCGGTATGACTAATGCAGATAATTGACTGTCTTCTGTGCTAATTCGTCCTTGAGTTGAAGCGCCGTTATTTTTATTGGCCTCCTCGTCTACAGTGAGGCCTAAAAAGCTAAGTCGTTCGAGAGTTTTCTTTCTGATATGGAAATTATTCTCGCCTATGCCACCAGTAAAAACGATGGCCTGGCAATTTGTGATAGAGGCTCTCAGTGCTGCAATTGATTTTGCTAACCTAAAAACGAAAATATCGATAGCTAATTGAGCTCTTTCATTGCCTTCTTCGGCAGCTTGATATAGAGTACGCATATCATTTGATAGGTCTGATATACCGAGTAAACCACTTTTTTTATTTAGCATGGCGTCGATTTCTTCTATGCTCATGTTTTTTTCTTTGGCTAAAAATCCATGGATACTTGGATCAATGTCGCCACAGCGAGTTCCCATAACAAGGCCTTCTAGAGGTGTTAAGCCCATGGTCGTATCCTTACTTTTTCCGTCTTCCGATGCTGTTGCGCTGCAGCCATTGCCTAAATGAACACTGATGATGGCAGTGTCTTCAATACTTCGATTGAGGCACTTTGCGGCTTCACGATAGATATAATGATGACTGGTTCCATGGAAACCATAGCGCCTTACACCCATTTCTTCGTATAGGGAGTAGGGAAGGGGGTAAAGATAAGCTTCTTTAGGGATGGATTGGTGAAAAGCTGTGTCGAAAACGCCAACATGAGGGATGTCTGGGAAAACAGATTTGGCTACTTTGATTCCCAGTAGATTGGCTGGGTTATGAAGAGGGGCTAAGTGATTGCAGGCCTCAACTTGAGTGAGCATTTCTTGATTAATGAGAGCAGATGATTTGAACTTTTCAGCTCCGTGTACCACCCTGTGACCAACAGATGAGATTTCGATACCTCCAAGCAACTGTTTAGCGGCTACTTCTAAAGCAACGGCATGGTCTGC
>JADGBV010000400.1 GCA_015231345.1 Planctomycetota bacterium | reverse complement strand
GCTGACGAGCCGTCATTTTACTTAAATAACTCCCCAAACGACTGAGGTTTTCTTTTTGATCAATACGATTCAAAGTTTGAAAATCTTTACCACCAATCAGCATCTTAACGATATCTTCTGGCTCCATGGACTTCATGGCTTGAAGCATTTGTTCCTGAGCAGATTCTTTCTGTTCGTTAGCCTTACCCTCAACTTCTGTATTAAATTCAGCTTGCTCTTTATTGAGCTTTTCTTGTGCTGCTAAAATTGCTTTCTTATTCGCTTCTGTTTTCTTTAGGTTCTCATCCACAGCTTTGCGGGTTCTCTCAAGCCCTTCTTCTACAACGCGCAGGACTTCTTTTCTGACTTTCACGACATCACGAGTGAGAATGTACTGTTCATCGACATCTCTTTCAAGGAAATCTACGTAATGTTTCTCAATATCTTTGAGTTTATCATAATCATCACTCATGATAATATTAGGATTTTTTGCGCCGTATAAACGGTAAGCTTTGGAGTAATCTTGATCATAACGAAGTATACTTGCAATAAGCCTTAAGCGATGCATATCCAAGTTACCAAAGGCGAAAAGCATGCCCAGCAAAAAACAAAAGATCAAAAAACCACTTGCCCCTGCGGCCAAAAGGACATTGAGCGCACTTCCTTTTTCGCGCATTTTCCTCTGGTAGCGGGCCATCACAATTTCACCCGTATCCTTTTCACTTTCTTTATTTACTTCTGCCCAATAAGATTTCAAGCAATTTTCCTTTATCTTTTCAAATATTTGAGATTGACTCATGGCTGATTTTACATTCAACCTCGCTTCATCCACAACTTTATTCTGTTTCTCTTTTTCACCTTCGATATTTCTTATTTCACCAGACAGAACATTCTGATAACTGTGATATCGACGAAACAAAACGGGATCTAAAGAGCCTTGCCGATCAACGCCATTAAATTCACGATCAAAACTATCCTTGAGATCACTCGTTGATTTTAATCGACCATCAATGGCATTAAGGTCCCTGAGTTGGACCCCTAATTCGCGTTTTTGTCCCATCTCATGGATTTTTTTTAAATCCAAGACACGTTTAAGTTTATATGAAAATCTTTTCATTCCCAACCCATTAACTTGGGACCTCTAAAACCTGAGCCATCTTTTCTTTCAATTCAGCTGGATCAGCATATTCCAAAATTTGCTGACACAAAAACTCATTAATAGGTGGATGCAATTGAATCGCATCATCGATGTCAGGATTACTACCAGCGACATAAGCCCCCACATTAATGAGGTCTTCAGCTTCTTTATAATCAGCCAAAGCCTTACGCCCTTTAATCGCATATTGCAAATGCTCCTCATCGACAATTTCAGTCATCCAACGACTAATACTCGATGTCACATCAATAGCTGGATAATGACCACGATTAGCAAGGTTACGGTCTAGCACAATATGCCCATCAAGAATCCCTCGAACAGCATCTCCAATGGGGTCTTGAATATCATCGGCTTCAAGTAATACCGAAATAATTGAAGTAATGGAACCTTCGCCAAAGCGACCAGCCCTCTCTAAAAGCTTTGGTAAAGTGGAAAACACAGAAGGGGGATAACCTTTCGTTGTCGGAGGTTCGCCCACACTTAAACCTAATTCCCGCATAGCCATGGCCATACGAGTGACCGAGTCCATCATATAGAGAACCTTCTTGCCTTTTTCGGCAAAATATTCAGCAATGGTCTTGGCAACAAAAGCTGCTCGAATTCTCACTAGAGGGGTTTGGTCTGAAGTTGCGACCACAACAACTGATTTTTTCATGCCTTCTTCACCTAGAACGCCATGAATAAATTCATTTACCTCATGACCCCGCTCTCCAACTAAAGCCAGCACATTCACATCTGAGTCTGCATTGCGTGCAATCATACCCAAAAGCACACTCTTACCCACACCCGTTCCCGCAAAGACACCAACTCTTTGCCCAACACCCATAGACATAAATCCGTCCCAAGAGCGAATACCTGTATGAAAAGCATCTTTCTCATTAATCCGAGACAAAGGAGATGGAGATTCTTTATAGAGAGGTCGACTATCATTCAGTTTAGGCTGACTTCCATCGATACATTTTCCCTCACCATTCACAACATGGCCAAGCAAATCATCGCCTACCCATATATTTTGTGATGTTGATTCAAAGACAACTTTATCCCCAGGGGAAATCCCGTCCATCACCCCATAAGGCATTAAAAGCAAACCTTCATTAGAAAAGCCCACACATTCAACGGGGATTTTTTCATGCTTTGCCGAGGCATAAATTGAAAGTCGGCTTCCCAAAGGAACTTTTAAAGCTTCTGACTCAATAAGAAGACCGATAATCTTCTTAACTCTAGTGGAAACTTCTACAGTATCAGTTGTTTGAGCTGCCTCTAGAATATCCTTCCAAGGCATATCTTAATCTACACCCTTTGCGAGTCCTTTGTCATGAAGTTCATTAAGCAGTTTATCCCATTGAAGTTCGCTATTAAACGAAACTTGAGACTGCCCTGAAATCACTTTAAAACATGCCGGCGACATAGAGGGGTCTTCCTTCCAAATCACATCAGCTTTTGAACCACTATTCTCAATGAGTAAATTAAAGAAATCTTTTATTTTAGAAATATCATCAGGGTGCATGCGAATCCAGATTTCAGCTTCTGTTCGTAAGTAACTCAAGGCTTTACTCAGCCTTTCTTTAAGAACATCCACATTCAACTTCGATTCAACTTCAATGACACTTTTAGCCAAGCCCATAGATGCTTGAATAAGTTCATCTTCAGAACGAGAAATGAGTTCATTTTGTTTTGCCTCATACACCTCTTTCATCTCTTGCATGGTTTTCACTAAAGGTTCAAACTCAGTTTTGAGTTTATTCTTAAAATCCTTTTCAACTTTAGCTTCAGCTTTCTTCAAGCCCTCTTCATAACCTTTGGCTTCAGCTTCTTTTTGAATGACTTCAGCTTCTTCCTGAGCTTTTTCAAGGCCCTTTTGATAAGCCTCATTCAGGACTACACTCGCATTTGAATGTGACTCAGACAATAATTGAGCCGCTTGAGATTGAATCCTTTTTAGGTAATCATTCTTTTGAGACTCATAGTCTTCAAAACGATACCCTCCCACTGATGTTGTGGCACTATTTGATTTTATTATGGCCATAACCCTAAGTGTTTACGATCAAATGACGTCGGCTTCGCCGCCACGACCTTGAATAACAATTTCACCTGATTCTTCCAAGCGACGAACAACATCAACAATTCTTTGCTGAGCCGCTTCGACATCAGCAACACGAACAGGGCCCATAAATTCCATCTCATCGTTGACCATTTCCGCTGCCCTTTCAGACATATTTTTGAATATTTTCTGTTTAAGCTCTTCGGATGAAGCTTTGAGAGCAATAGCCAATTCTTCATTATCAACTTCTTTAAGAACCTGTTGAATCCCCCGGTCATCCACATTCATAATATCTTCGAAAACGAACATGAGTTTGCGGATTTGTTCTACCAATTCCGGATCTTCCTCTTCCAAGTTCTCCAGGATACCTTTTTCAGTCGCCCGGTCACTCAAATTCAGCATATCCGCAACCGATTCAATTCCACCGGTTTCTTCCTGCTCCACATTAACAAAAGCTGAAACTCTTGATTCCAAACCTTCCTCAACAGCCTTAATGGCATCTTGGTTGGTTTGTTCCATTTTACAAATTCGCCTTACCACACCCATCTGAACCTTAGGTG
>JADGBV010000003.1 GCA_015231345.1 Planctomycetota bacterium | reverse complement strand
ATTTGAAGGTAGAAAATGACATATTGTAAAAAAGCAAAACAAGAGGGTAATAGCCCTACAGGGCATACGCCCTTATTATTGATTTGCAAACCACCGAAAGCTCAGAGATTCACAGAGCCCCCTTTTATTCTCTGTGATTCTCTGAGCCCTCTGTGGCTAAAGAATTGAAAAGCAGTTATATAGAGTTTGGTGAGGGAAAGTCTATAGATTTGATGCGTTAGCCCTGCTTTTTCGCAACTTTACCTTGTCAAAAACAAGTCCCTTTTACATTGCTCGCCATGTTCGGGGTGTAGCGCAGCTTGGCTAGCGCACTAGTCTGGGGGACTAGGGGTCGCAGGTTCAAATCCTGTCACCCCGACTTTTTTAAACCTAATCGCCTGATGCGATTGATCAAAGCAGGCATTTCAGAATAAATCACTTGCTCTGATGATGATATTTTTGCCGATACTGATTAGGCGTGAGTTTGAGTTTATTTTTGAATATTCTGCAAAAATAGGCATCGGAATGAAACCCGGCTCGGTGGGCTATTTCTTGAACAGATAACTGGTAGCGTGTCAGGTAAAGTTTGGCTCGGTCGAGGCGAACCCAGGTAATATAGTCAGTTAAGGTCATTATGCCTTGTTGCTGAAATAATCGGGATAGATGCTGAGGGGTAATGCCAAAATCTCTAGCTATGCCGTCTCTACTAAGGTCCGCCTGATAGTATTCCTGAATGTGACTGCAAATAGTCTCAAAAAGAGTGTGAGCGTGACCCTTAATATGTTCCACTGGCGCCTGCAATTGATCATATAACTCTACGATGATACCTTTGGCCCAGTAAGCATTGGCAGCACAGTGTTGATTCAGAAGCGATTCCAGAAGGGCCTTGGTCGTGCCTAAAAGAGGCTCCGTATTACACTTATCCAACTCTATCACTTCACCATTTGGCTTTTGCTGCTGTAAAATGATTGAAAGGCGTTTGATTCCAAATAAAAAAATTAACATGACCCCCTCATGACCACCAATGGAGCGAAACCAGGAGTTAGCAGGAATGAGCAAGGCACTCCCTGGGTTTAAGCTTAGTTTTCGCACTTTATCATCTTGAGTCATTTCGAGTGCATAATGACCTTTAACCGGAACAACCATGGATGGAAAACCACGTACCGTTGCTTCCAGTGGGGGAAGGGATCCTTGCTCTGCATAGAAAATTTGCTCAAAGGCCTGGTTGTCAGTCAATTTGGCCAAGGCGGTTTTGCAGGGATGATCCTTCGTATATGCCATAAATAACTTACCTGATTGAACTTTGCCTTTTCAACCTAACATTACATCTGTACAATCATTATGTCAATAAAAAACCAAATACCCAGCACTGTTTAAAATGGATAAATTGACATCAATTATTCACGATCATCGACGTTACCTTCTGACAGGGGTTTCCTATACCGTTCCTTTTATTTCAGCTGGCGGTCTACTCATTGCCATTTCCCTTGCTATTTGCGCATTTGCAGGCTATGGGGCACAGCTTACGAATATTCTGGAAGTTCAGAATAAGGCTGCCATCACTCAAATTGTAGATGGAATCACAACTCAATGCGGCACCAATGAACTTCGCCTTTATCACGCCCTCAAACTGATTTTCGACATTGGAAGCCTTGCTTTTCGCCTTTTTCCAGCTGTTTTGGCTGGGTTCATTGCCTACGGAATGGTGAATCGACCTGGTTTGGTTCCTGGTATGATTGGTGGCATGATCGCCTCGGAAACGGGAGCTGGCTTTCTGGGAGCCATAGTGGCCGGGCTACTGGCTGGCTATTGTATTATGCTCTTAAAAAAAATTCCCTTTCCGAAAGTGATCCGCCCAGCCTTGCCCATTCTTATCATTCCCGTACTGGGAGCCGCCTTTGTCGGAGTTCTTATGTTAGTTGTTTTTAGTAACCCCATTGCTGAATTACAGATTCTACTTCAGCACTGGTTAACTGGAATGAGCAGTGGAAACAAAATTATCCTTGGGGCCATCCTTGGAGCCATGATTGCCTTTGATATGGGAGGACCTGTCAATAAGGCTGCCTTTTTCTTTGGGGCCGCAATGATAGAACAGGGGAATATACATATTATGGGCGCAGTGGCTGCAGCCATCAGCGTGCCACCACTGGGCATGGGGCTGGCAACATACCTGCAAAGGTCATTGTGGAGCAAAGAGGAACGCGAATCTGGCTTTGCCGCTATTAGCATGGGCATGGTGGGCATTACCGAGGGCGCTATTCCCTTCGCTGCCAGTGACCCTTTTCGGGTTATCCCTTGTATTATGGGAGGGTCCATGGTAGCCTCAATTATGGCTCTATTCGCAGGAGTTGGCTCCCCTGCTCCCCATGGGGGGCCCATTGTTCTACCTGTTGTGGAAGAAGGCTTTATTTTTATTCTAGCCATTATAATGGGCTCATTACTTAGCGCTGTATCAATTAATGCATGGAAAATGTATCAATTTAAACGGGAATCGCAAAAGGAGAATTCCAAATGAATATTGTTGCTGTTACCTCTTGCGCAGTGGGAATTGCCCACACCTACATGGCTGCAGAAAAACTTGAGAAGGCAGCCAAGTCTCTTGGGTATTCCATAAAGATTGAAACCCAAGGAGCCATGGGGATTGAAAATGAACTAACTCCAGATGATATTACTTCTGCGGACATCGCTATTTTCGCCAACGATCCCGCTATTGAAAGGATTGAGCGCTTTGACGCTATTCGAAAAATTATTGTACCCGTGCAAGAGGCCATTAAGGACCCCATTAGGGTCTTGGAAATGATATGATCATTTGAGCCTTTCTGTTCTCTCTACGATTTTTTATACTCCTAGAAACTCATGGAGGTCAATTCCAATTTAAGAACTTCATTACACCAGAATATCCATAATTGTTACAATTGTACAATAATTGCATCAATTTCATTATATTAATCATCTCCTATATAATTAAAATAATATCAAGTAAATGTAAATCACCGGTGAACTATTTGTTGATAGAAAGGAATTTCAATGATAAAAAATACCCTCAATTTGATCATCATACTCTTTATCTCCATTGGCTTTATTGCCTCCGCGAGTGATAAGCCAGATTTCACCAAAGAGAAGACTATTTATGTCGTCCCCTATGCCCACCTGGACACCCAGTGGCGCTGGACCTACATCACCACCATAGACAGTTGGATCAAGAATACCATCAATACCAACTTGAAGCTCTTTGAAAAGCATCCCGATTATATTTTCACATTCACTGGATCCTCGCGCTTTGAGATGATGAAAGAGTATTACCCTGAAGAGTTCGAAAAAGTCAGGGCGCTGATCAGAGAAGGCCGCTGGCGCGTCGGTGGATCTTCCGTCGATGAGAATGACGGTATTGTGCCCTCGCCAGAATCCATGTTGCGCCAAATCCTTTATGGCAACCGCTGGTTTCAACATGAGTTTGGCCGAGAAAGTGTCGATTATATGCTTCCTGACTGCTTCGGCTTCCCTCACTACCTACCGTCCATTTTTGCCCATGCTGGCCTTAAGGGTTTCAATACCCAAAAACTCAGCTGGGGTTACCCATATAAAATTCCTTTTCCCGTTGGCTACTGGGAAGGCCCCGATGGCAATGGTATTATTTCCGCTCTCAATGCGACGCCATACGGTAGCGGTGTGGTTCCACGCATGGACAAGGAAGAAAAATGGCTTAAACGAATCAATGAGGTCGGTGACAAAAGCGGCTACTATTGTGACTTTCGCTATTTTGGCACTGGCGATAAAGGGGGATCCCCACAAGAAAAACATATTATAAACTGCCTTGCTAGTAAGGGGGAAGATGGACTCTTCAATGTGAAGATGACTGGTTCAGACCAACTCTTTCGTGACTTACCAGAAGACGCCAAAGAAAAGATGGCCAAATACAAAGGTGAACTGCTACTGAAAGAACACTCCGCTGGCTCAATTACCTCTCAAGCCTATATGAAGCGCTGGAATCGTAAGAATGAACTCTTGGCTGATTCCGCAGAGCGCGCTGCCACTCAGGCCACTTGGCTGGGAGCCATGGAGTACCCAAAGTCCCGTCTCAACGAAGCCTGGGTGCGCGTTCTCGCAAGCCAGATGCATGATATTCTACCGGGAACCAGTTTACCTCCCTGCTACGACCTATCTTGGAACGACGAAATCGTTGCTCTTAATCAGTTTGCCGAAGTACTCAAAGAAGGAGCTCGGGATGTCATTAAGGGCTTAGATACCCGCACGGAGGGGCAGCCTTTGGTCGTCTATAACCCCCTCTCTAGAGCCCGCAACGAGCTTGTTGAGGCTACGATTAGCTTTCCTGGAAATGTGCCATCGTCTCTCTATGCTGTAGCTCCCGATGGCAGCAAAACTCCAGTTCAGATCCTCGAATCCAAAGGCCATACAGCGAAAATCGTTTTTGCTGCAAAGGTTGAATCACTCAGTTGGACAGTCTATGGTATCCGTGAAGGCAAGTTACCTGAAAGGACTAAGCTTGCAATCACCAAAAAAACACTCGAAAACGACTTCTATCAAGTCACCATCAATGCCGATGGCGATGTATCCAGCATCATAGACAAACAAAATGATAAGCGTGAAATGCTTTCTGGGCCCGCTCAGATTCATTTTCAGTACCACAAACCAAAGCAGTTCCCTGCATGGAATATGGACTGGGAGCATCAGAAACAACCACCACAAGAAGTCCTCAAAGGCCCCGCCACCATAAATATTATTGAAAATGGCCCTGTACGAGTAGCTCTTGAAATCATCCGCAAAGGTCGTAATTCAGTCTTTACCCAGCAGGTACGCCTTTCAACAGGGGAAGACGGAAAGCGTGTTGAATTCAAAACTCATATTGATTGGCAAGGCCGTGAATGCGCAGTCAAAGCTGCCTTTCCACTAACAGTCTCTAATAAAAATGCCACCTATAATATGGGCATGGGCAAAATGGAACGTCCAACCAACCACGAAAAACTCTATGAAATGCCACACCGAGAATGGCTCGACCTCACAGACAGCAGTGGTGAATACGGCATCAGTATTTTAGAAGACTGCAAGTTCGCCTCAGATAAACCTACGGACAACACCTTACGCCTTACCTTACTTTATACTCCAGCTATTGCTGGTAGTATGTATGCTGACCAGCACTCTCAAGATTGGGGAAGGCATGATATGACCTATGCACTCTACGGTCATAAGGGTGATTGGCGTAATGGATCAGACGCCCAAGGGCGTTCACTCAATCAGCCACTTCGTGCTTTTACGACGAACTCTCATAAGGGCTCTTTAGGCAAGTCCTTCTCTTTCTTAGGTGTCTCCACCGATCAGGTTGATGTCCGCGCCCTCAAGAAAGCAGAAGATAGCGACGCCATGATCCTTCGTCTGCAGGAGCTTACTGGTAAACCCGTAGGCCCCATGCATATAAGCTTCGCAGCTCCCATTGCCGAAGCCTGGGAAGTTAATGGTCAAGAACGCAAAATTGGCCCGGCCAAATTCAAAGGCAATAAACTATTTCTTGATATGGGAACCTATGGCATTCACTCTTTTGCTGTGCGCTTGCAAAAGACAAATGCCAAGCTTTCAGCTGTGCAGTCACAGCCTGTTCCTTTAAACTATAATGTCGATGTATTCAGCCACGACAAAAAACGAGCTGACGGTGATATGGACGGCTCTGGCCGCACCATGCCTGCAGAAATCCTGCCTAAAAGCCTTAAGTGGAAGGGAGTTAACTTCACACTAGGTTCGACAGAAAGTGGCGCTAAGAATGCTGTTGCCTGTACAGGACAGAGCATTCAGTTTCCTAAAGGCGATTTCGATAAAGTCATGCTATTGGTTGCTGCTAACGAACGCTTGGAGACTGAGTTTAGCCTGGGTAATCAAAAAGTAATGCGCACCATTCCCGCCTGGACCGGATTTATCGGGCAGTATGACAATCGCCTTTGGGACCGAGAATTCAAAAGTTACGATTTTCATGGTCTAGGTAAAGTCACCGACCTAGCTCCTGGATACATCCACCGAGAACCCATTGCCTGGTTTTCACATCATCGCCATTCACAAAAGCGCAATGAAGCTTATCGGTTCAGCTATATCTTTGCTTGCGAGCTAGTTCTTCCCAAGGGAGCGACCAGCCTAACCTTACCTAAAAATGATCGAATTAAAATATTTGCCCTATCCATGGCACGCACTGGAGATGTGGGCACCTCACCCGCACAGTCCTTGTACGATGACTTTGCAGACTGGAAGCCGCTTGTGCATCGGCCTCAGGTCTATGCTAATATTCTCACCGATGGTATGATAGCAAAAGGAATGGCAAGCGTTGACCGCCAAGCGAAATGGGAAGACCTCTCCATGGGGCCACCCGCTTCCGATGATGCAGCCTCAGCGGCCAAGGGAGTTTCCGTTAATGTCTTCTATGGAGAACGAGATTTTCGCAAAAGACCAATGTGGTGGTGCCTGAATAAAGAAAAGACATTACCTGCATTAAACAACGGTGTTGGAGCTCAGAAAGATGGAGACCGCAAAGAGTCCATAGAGTTCCCTGCTGTCGGGTATTTCGGGGTCACCTTGCCCAAGAGCACGAATATAGCCAGAGTCAACACTTATAGCCGATGGCGCAATAACGACATGCCAGCGACAACCCGTCAATTATTTACCCTCTGGGGATCCAATGCTGAAGAAATGCCTAAACAAGATTTCACGAAAGGCGTTGATTCAGGCTGGGAACTCATTGCAGCCGTTGATAGCCGTGGCGAATCAAATGGTGGCAAGCATGGATCGTCTGTTATGGACAAAGACGGTGAAACCTTAGGCCCTTATCGCCACTTAATCTGGGTGGTCGAGGCAAAAGGGTACCCAACGCTATTTACTGAAATCGACGTCATTGAAGCTCAATAGAGGAGACCAAAACCATGTATACACGCCAATACCTTATTCTGATTGCTCTACTCATTTTGTTGCCTTCTTATGCCATGGCTCATGGCACAATCACACTCTGTGGTGAGGTAGAAGCCAAAGACAATGGCGAGTTATGCCTCCGACTAAGCATTGGCAAAGGCAGCCTTGGATTCTATGCCGACAAGCATAAGGGATACAATACCTGGGGGCAGCTTAAGCAGGATTCAAAACGCATGGAGCAAATCGTCAAAAAAGCCATCAAGCTACATACTGGAAACGAACAGCTAATGGCAGACACCTGTGTTATTCGAGCTCTAAACGGCAAGTATGCTCCGAGCGATGACATGAAGCTTCCTGACGAAGTACAACTAACTCTAAGCTGGAAAAAAGCTCCCAAGGGAGCACATAAGCTAACGAGCAACTTCGAGCACACGTCATTACATGTCCAGCTCAAACTGAATCGTGAAAGCAATATTGATATCGTCTCCAATATCCATCACTGAAGGGCTTAACCAGCAAACTAGTTAAGCCCCATCAACCAAGCCTCAATCCATTTACTCACCAGAACCAAGTGGAGTCTTCAGGCAAAACTATTCTCCTTATTCTCCGACGCCTTCAAATTTTTGCTTGAAAAGCTCAGCTTTCATCTTTGCTTTGCGGTCTTGATGATCGGGGTGAGTCGCCAAATTATCCAACTCCAATGGGTCATTTTTGTAATGATACAGTTCTTCAATATCCCCATTGTAGTAGCAGTATTTCCATCCATTTTGGCGAATCATCGCACTGCGTCCGCGGGTTGTGTATTCGATAAACCAAAACATATCTTCCTTTGAACGTTTTTTATTATAAGCAGGGTATTCACTTTTAGACATTGGCGCTGGGGGCATTTGCGGCAAACCCACTTCGGAGTAGATAGTGGAACGGTGACTATCCTTTTTCTCTGTTAAAACTGAGAGAAAAGACTGACCATCAATTTCCTCCTGGAATTTCACACCAGCATAAGCAAGAAGAGTTGGCATCACATCAATATTGGAGACCTGTGCAGGAGTAACCCTACCCAGTTTCTTATCTCCAGGCATTTTAATCACAAATGGAACACGAATCAAGGATTCATAGTAACCCTTTGTTTTACAAGGAAGGCCGAATTGACCGCCAAAACACCCCTGATCTGATGTAAATAGAATCACTGAATTCTCATATAATTTCAGAGATTTTAATGCGGCCACAAGACGACCGACAGATTTATCGATAAAGGTTATTTGACCATACATCACAGCTAACACCTTACGGCGATCTTTTTTCGACATGGTGTCAAAACCAGTGCATTGAGATTGCACATAATGAGCAAAGGGGTGAGTATCCCAGTCAATATCGTCCATGGCGGCAAGGCTTATCTCGTCGAGAGAGTCTTTGTACATACTGAAGTAAGGCTCGCAGACAATATTCGGCCAGTGCGGAGCAGGAAAAGACATATGAAGAAAAAAGGGTTTCTTTTGATTTTTTTCTACAAACCTAATGGCCTCATCAGCAATCCGAGCAGTCATGCATTCTTCTTCCTTAAAAGGTTCGGGAAAGTCAATCAACCCTTCAAGCAACATATTGCCCAATCTTGATTTAGGACCACTGGTTGAACGAAATTTTTTAATTGCCTTATCAGTAGAGTTCCCACCATAACGCCCCCAAGGACTAAACTCCTCAAAGCAATCAAACCACTTCTTTGCATACTTCTTTCCAAAGGCATGGTTCTTCCCTGAAAGACCTATGGTATAGCCAGCCTTCTTGAGTGGCTCAATAAATGAAAATTCACCAAGGGAAATATGATTTTCGGCACTATTATTATACCTTCTAGTCCTTGTGGGGTACTTTCCAGAAAAGAATGAAGTTCTACTAGGAACACAAAGGGGCGATGCAGTAAATACATTTTCAAAACGTGTACCTTCGTGGGCAAGAGCATCAATATGAGGAGTTTTAACCACCTTGTCTCCGTATATTCCTAGGGAGTCCCAGCGTTGATCATCAGTTTTAATAACGATTATATTCGGTCGTCCAATCCCTGAGCTCCCAGCACTTGCGAGAAGCGACAATAAAAAGAGAGTCATAAGCGAAATTCTAATATGCAGTATCATTTTAAATCCTTATTAATTATGATATACTAGTGTTTGAAAATTTTAATTATTTGAATTCATCGTGAGGCTAAAGTCGTCGACATGAATAGCTTTAGCCCCAGATATCAAGCGAACAAATACTTCTACGGGATTCTTATCTAAGGGAGCAGTAAACGCAACAGTATTTCGCACCCATCCAGGTGCACCCGAGCTCACCTTCTGGCTAAGGCGTTCACTCCCATTAGAAAAGCGCACACCACTTAGAGCAACTGAGCCCTCTGGGACACGCATCATGCAAATAAAATCATACTTGCTTCCCTCTTCCAATCCTTTGATGCGCTGAGTCAACTCGCCTTTTGGCTTCGTAAGTGCAACAGAATAGCAGCCCATACGACCGAGATTCACATCCTCAAGGTTATGATACTGAGGTTTATGTTTCACTGAGCTCACACCCTTTCCTTTGAATTGCCATGGCGAGATATGGTCCTGATGCTCAAAGGCAGCATTCACAATATGATTTCGATGAAGTGGCTTGGAGCGCACAAAATCATACACTGGTATGATCTGAAAATCATGCCCAGCCTTGAAGGTCATTCCCTTGTATTCAATAGCACCAATGCCTGGCTTGGCAGAAGTCACTCCTTTAACCATAACACCTTTCCCATAACCTTTAACATAGCCTCTCATTGGATTCTTGGGATCGAAACTCTTGAAGTTTGTCACATTATTCTGCGCATAAAGGTTCTTCGCTGTCGTATCAATAATGCCAGCCATTAAGTTATTAACAAAACGGCAATTTAATAAATCTGGTTCATACTTATGTCCCCAGGTGGACTTAAAGCCAAAATTATCTGCAATAAAGGTATTGTTGTAAATCAAATGACCATTCGCATAGTGATTAATAATAAGACCAGCTTGCCTAGCGCCCCAAATTATATTGTGATGGGTAATCACATTTTTGGTGCCGTGATCATAATACAGCCCCATATTCTTGTGTTTGGAAAGATTTCCATGCATCAAGTTAAAGCGCACCTCGGAATTGCCGCCTTCAATATTCGTCCCATAAGTTAAGCCAAGATCACTTGTCAGCATGCCAGCGTAACGCAGTATGCAGTTTTGGATCAGAGCTTGATACATTCCCGAGTAGTTAATCAATGTCCGCCCGGAACGTTCAATTGTACAGTGACTCACAACATTCCCCTTGCCGCTCAGGTAAACGCACCCTGTGAATGCGCCAAAAAGATTACCATCATGAATATAACTATTGAGGAGCTTATTGTTCTCACCTTCCAAGGCAATACAAGGTCCCCAGCTGTAGGCTATTTCGCTATTTTGTATGGTATTATTTTTTCCATTAAGAGTGACGACTCTACCGGCACCTTTTCCCCCATTAGCTGAGTAATGAGGGTATAGAATTTTCATGCGATCAAAGACAACCGATGTCGTCTGAGGATTTGTCTGAAGGGATGAACCTAGGATGGTTAACCCTTGAAACTTAAGGTGTTTCTTGCCAGACACATCCAGCACATGTGTGGTAGCCTTGATTCGATATGCTTCCTTAGGCAATTTACCATCATGGCGATACACCCATAGCATTTTTTCCTTTGAGTCATAGAACCATTCATTTTCGGAATCTAAGGCATCCTTTAGATTATAAACATAATACTCAGCGCCTTTACGGGCATTATGTTGATTCGCGCCAGAAAATGGTGCTTTATTTTTGATATTCAATGAAGAGCCAGAATGATTGAGTATTTCACTCGTCCAGTTTTTCCAGTAGTAACGAGCATGCACCCAAACACGAGCACCGCGGTAATCATATTTTGGCAGCTGCTGGTCGATAATCTTTTCAGCATGGGTTCCATCATCCATAATGGCCAGTTTTGGTTTCAGGTAATCATCTCCCAGGTTGGGCCACCTTGCTTCAACTAAAGATTTTCCTTTCAGAAAAATCTGATTTCCATCTTTTAACGGTAAAGTCACTCGGCATTTAAACCTGTTTTTACCATCCTTCTTCCAGAGTGAGCGAGGAATAGGCTTAGATCCAGTTAAAATAACCTTGTCATTAGGCCTTGCAGCTTTATAGATAATGGGGCGCCCTGCTCTACCTGAATGTGCAGGGATGACAGTCTCGTAGTAATTTCCTTCGGAAATTAGACAGACATCCCCCGCCTTCATTACAGATGCAGCCTTCTGAATTGAAGCAAAGGGGGATTGAAGTGTCCCTAGAGAAGCATCATTCCCACCTTTCGCAACATGATATTCTTTAGCATATGATGACATATACATGCAGGTCATCAGCATGAGCACACAAATAGATCTATACAAGCACTGACTCATTCACCTCCTTTATTTTTTTTGAATAAGCGCACGACGCTTTGATGAATAATAATGCATTGGATTTCTAGCATTACGTTTTTCCGGAATGCCAGCTGGAACTTCATAGCGTCGTTTTGCGTCCTCAAGCATACCATGCATACGTTTCACAACACCAGCCAGTTCAGGGTTCTCGTACTGATTATTAAGTTCATGTGGGTCAGTTTTCAGGTCCAATAGTTCCCATTGATTCTCATCATAAAAGTGAATCAATTTATATCTGCCATCATAAATACCTTCATGACGATACACCATGTGCCAACCTGGGTATTCATAGTAATGATAGTAGTGAGCTTTACGCCATTCTTTCGGAGTTTCTCCTTTCAGTAAAGGCAAAAGGCTCATTCCTTGCATGCTGCTATCTGAGCGAGCTCCGGCAATATCGAGAAAAGTTTGAGCAAAGTCAAGATTCGACACCAATTTATCGCAGACTCCACCAGGTTTAGTTACACCAGGCCAAGAGACCAAAAGTGGGGTTCGGTACGATTCATCGTACATAAATCTCTTATCAAACCAACCGTGTTCGCCCAGGTAAAAGCCCTGATCAGAGGAATAGACAAATACAGTATTCTCTGCCAAGCCACTTTTTTCAAGATAAGTGCGCAGGCGACCTATGTTATCATCAAGACTGCGTATGCAGGCAAGGTAATCCCTCATGTACTGTTGGTATTTCCATTGAATTAAAGCCTTACCCTTAAGACCAGCATATTCCTTTCGTCGCCATTCAAGGTTGAGATCCCAAACTTTCTTCTCAGATGGTGTCAGGCGAGAATAGACCCTTTGATAAAAAATCGATTTTTTATTCAGGGTTGTGACTTTAAGATCTTTATCATCTTCTAGGGTCATAGCAATTGACATGTCCTGATCGCTAGCCGCCTTAGTCCGCCCTCGGTAATTATCGAAAAGTGTTGAAGGCTCAGGGAAGGTCGTTTCATTAAAAAGATTGAGATATTTTGCCGCTGGTGACCACTCACGATGGGGAGCCTTATGCTGAACCATTAACATGAAAGGTTTCGTCGTATCTCGTTCCTTGTCCAACCACTGTATGGCCTTATCTGTAATAACATCCGTAACATAGCCTTTCTCAGTCTCCTTTCCTTTGGCCGTAAGAAATTCAGGGCGATAATAAAGCCCTTGACCCGGCAGTACCTCCCAATGATCAAAACCCGTTGGAGTGGAGCCAAGGTGCCATTTTCCAATGATAGATGTCTGGTAGCCACTTTTCTTGAGCAGTTTTGGAAAGGTCACCTGGGTGCCATCAAAAGCTGTCCCTTCATTAACGAAGAAGCCGTTCAAATGGCTATATCTTCCCGTAAGAATGGTTGCACGGCTTGGGCCACAGATGGAATTCGTCACCATACAACGATCAAAGCGGATTCCCTCCGTGGCGATACGGTCTAAATTGGGAGTGGGAGCATGCTTAGCAATAGGAAAACCATATGAACTAATGGCCTGTGTTGCATGATCGTCACTAAAAACAAAGACGATATTCGGTTTTTGTGCTGCCCATAATTGGGCAGCCAAGAGAACAAAGGTAATTATGATATTTTTCACGATACTTCCTATAAAAAGAGAACTTATTTTTTTAGTAAGCCCGCCTGTGATCCTTTGATGGGCCTAATGCCCAGTTTATAAGCGGGGGACCCCGCTGCAAATGAAATATCATCACCTTCAATAATTAGCCCTGCCGACCCCTGATTATTGCTAGGTGGAACAGACATGGGCCCTGGGGTGTGTCTTTTATAAGTTTCCATGGTCTGCTCGATAACCTTTGGAGTCTGAATGACATTCATCTCAAGCTCCAATATTTTAGGATGCAGAAAAGTTACCGATTTATCTGATACAAAAATATTTTTCTTATAGCTATGGGCTGTGCACCGTGGCATTGTAATTTTCATTGGGCCCTCGCAGATAAAAATATTATTCCGGTACGTATTATCATTAGCCATATGATTATGTGAGGCTGCAGGCACACCTATGGATATGTTATTCTCAACTAGAACTCCATCACTCAGTTCATCGAGATAGTAGGCATGATTCTGTCCAACAGGACCCGGATCGATATCACGAACCACATTATTTCGCATCTTCAGCTGACCACAGAAGGTTGCGTATATGCCAGAGCCATCCGTAAGTTCCAACATCACCCGTGAAATCTTATTGTATTCGATAAGGTGATGACTTCCTCCAATACCAATACCAACATAGGGAGCATCGTGGATCTCGTTATGACCAAGTACAGCATGTGTCTCATTCTTGCCAAACTCCCATTCATCTTTCATGTTGGGGTCAGTCACTCCCACATAAAGAGCAATGGCGCTTGGGTATATCTCCCCCACATGGTGTAGGTGATTATTTTCTATGGTGGAATATGAGCCAATCAATCTGATAGCCCCAGCACCAACATGGTGAATATGGCAGTTCTTGACCTTGAGGTGATCGCCAAAGAGCTTCATTCCCCAGCCCGTTACACCTGATATCTCTAGATGATCAAAAAGGGATTTTTGAGTATTCCGTGCAGAAATGGCCCCATCAAAAAGCTTAGCTGCAAAATCACCAGTAATCAGTGGAGTCGTTGCTGCTCGAATGGTCAAGTTTTTTAATGTAATCCCTTCGGTATTTTCCAGGCGAATGACATTTTCAAGAACAGGAGCAATAATATCAAGTGAAGCAAGACTCTCACCTGGGAGCGGCCAATAAACGAGCTGCTCATTTTTCCGGTCTAAGTACCACTGTCCAGGCTTCGTCATGCCCTTCTTAAGGTTCCATACGACATAGTCCTTAACTCCGAAAGCGCCCAGTGGGTGCCCCGCCTCGTTTGAAAACACCACTGTACGAGTTTTGGGGTCATGGCTTTTCACACCAACGAGAGTTTCATCCCATTTATGAAAGACAGTAAACTCAGCATTATTTAGATCAAAATCAGAGCCAAGATCTTCCTTCCGGTATATCATTCGAGTTAAATCATCCACTTTTGGTTTGCGCTGCCAGCCACCTTGGGCGGTACTCATCCATCTAACTTTCCATTTGTTTATGTTTTTTAGACGACCCTGTTCAGGGTATCTAGTACGCTGGGCACTGCGACCATTCACCAGTAGAGTTCGGAAATTCCAGGTCCCGTCTCGGGTACCTGGGACATGAGCAATAAGAAAGTCTCCATTTTTTTTCCATCCGCTTATTCTACGACCGCCTATTAGCTCTGAGGAGCTTTCAGTGCTACCTTCGATGCTAAGACCTGTGTCCCTAGCATCTAGAAGCAATGTTTCGCCAAGAAATATTCTTCCTGGGCCCAACACAATTGACTTACTGTCTCTATCAGAAGCTCGCGTAGCCTCTATGGCTGCACCAAGTGAGTCATGCTGTTGTGATTTTCCGTCAATTTTTGTGTGTATTGAGGACGAATCACTCACTTTGCTCTCTGCTTGCAATAAGGGCATGGAGTCTGTGATCAACAAGCACAAAGAGACGATTAAACATGGCATAGTTATTTTCATTTTATTCAGTCTCAATATTAAAAGGGGCGAACAAAGTAATAACAAAGGAAGGAATTGTTGCGATAATCACAAACACAAAGAAATCCTGATAGCCTACAGCTTCTTGAATCATTCCACTCACCATACCAGTCAGCATCATGCACAAAGCCATAAATCCTGTGGATATGGCATAGTGTGCTGTTTTATACTTCCCTGGCGCTATCTGTTGCATCATATAGAGCATGAGTGCAACTGAACCGATTCCATACCCTAATTTCTCAATCACAAAAACAACAGTAATCAGAGTTATATCTGTAGGAAGGGTATAGCTCAAATACACATAAGTAAGATTAGGAACATTGAGCATAATGCAGAAAAGCATTAAATTCTTCTTTAGTCCGTATTTAGAGGCAAGAACCCCTCCTAGAAGAGCGCCAATCATAAAAGCGACTGAGCCAAAGGTACCATTGATATTACCCACTGCAATATTATCCAGAGCCAATCCACCCAAATCATGGCGATCGACAAGAAATAGAGGGCCAATTTTCTCTAGCAAACCTTCAGCCAATCGGTAAAAAAGGACAAATAAAAGCATCAGTATAATGTTTTTCTTTTGGAAATAGGTCACGAAAACATCACTAAAGGTATGCAGAACTTCTCCAAGCCCAGCATTGCCTTCATTGGATTTCACAGCGGCCCCACCGGTTGGCAAGAATAGCGCATGCCAAATACTAAGAGCCAGCATGGTAAAGGCAAGTGCACCCATAATTACCATCCAGGACTCAACCCAATCCATGCCATAGCCTGACTCTGCAGAATGTAGATAACCGGTGGCGGATACAAGCAAGCCTGTACCCAGAATTTTACCACCATACCAACAAATTCCTTGCAAGCCAATATAGCGTGACTGCTGCTGAGCCGACATGGCATTGATATAAACACCATCTGCTGCGATATCCTGGGTTGCAGAAAGAAAACTGATCACCCAAAACAAACCGATACTAAGAGATAGCCAGTTTTCAAGAGGCAATGCAAGCGCCATACAACCCAAACCAACAGCCATTGCCAATTCTGTAAATAGCACAAAAAACTTCTTTGTCCTATACATATCGATAAGAGGAGACCAAAGTGGTTTAATCACCCAAGGTAAATACATAGCTCCAGTATATAAAGCGATATCTGTATTTGAGATACCGAGGTTCTTATACATAATGGCAGCTACTACGGCAACAACATTTAGCGGCACACCCATGGCAAAGTAAAGGGTCGTCATCCACATTAAGGGATGCTTGATCTTTTCTTTCGATTGGTTATCAGTATTGTTCATATTTAATGGTCGTATTGTCGGCGCTATAGAATAATTACTAGGCTTTAACGAATTTTAAGAGTTCATCTAGAGACACTTCAGCGTAAGCCATGCAAGTATCTGCAGCACCATAATAGATTTTAACAATTCCATCTTCACATAAAACACCGCAGTTAAAAATGACATTGCCATAGAAACCGTATTTTTCGTAATCAGTTTCGGGTTCCATTAATGGAGCTTTTCCCTTGGCGATTACCTTAGTCGGGTCATTTAGGTCAAGAAGAGCAACACCTAGACAATAGCGATCATCTTGATCAGCTGCGTGGTAAATCTCCACCCATCCCTCTGGTGTTTCAAAAGGGACGGCACTACAGCCAATACGACCTCCATCCCAATCGTTTGAATTGACTTCCATTAGTTGTTTATGATTTCCCCAGCTCACTAGGTCAGGAGATTCTGATAACCAGATTTCTCGCCTACGATATTCTGCTGAGGCTGGGCGATTCATGGCGTAATACTTGCCATTTATCTTACGAGGAAAGATGCATACATCCTTGTTATCTGGAGTAAAGATAACTCCTAAACGCTCATATTCGTTCCAATCTTTAGTTCTGGCTAGGTGTGTCGTTACACCTAAACTTGCACATGCACTATAGTTAAAATAGTAATATCCGTCGTCCTCAATATAAGTAATACGTGGATCTTCGATTCCGAACTCCTCGTATTTATTACTTGGGTAAAGTGCTGGCGTTTTTTCAATTTCGAAATTCCGCCCATCTTTGCTGCGTGCGACGCGAAGGTGTGAAATAGAAGTCAACACACGTAGGATTTCTTTGCCGTTTTCGTCTGTCTGCAATACAAAGCGACTATCGCTAAAATCATAAGATGGATCATTCTTATCTAAGTTGTGAAAACAGATTTTCCCTTCTTTTTCGCTATAATATGGAGCTAGAAACACATTAGGGTCAGAACTTAAGGGCGTTTCTGCCACTCGAAGCAGAAGAAGGACTTCGTCCCCCACGCGATGGCAGCCTGCATTCATAACATATTCAACCTGCCATCCTTCACTAGATGGAGCCACGTCTTCTTTGGTGATAATGGGGTTATTTTCATATCGTTTTACGTTCATTATCATATTCCTCTACTAAAATTGTTCTAATGATAAAATAATATATCATAAAAATCTGGCATGTCAATAGTATTTGAACTTTATTTTCAGGAAATCTTTATTTTTCACCAATTATCTTGACTTTTCAACGAATTTCCTTATAATTTCTAGAGATAAATTTATATATCTCGTTGAGCAAAAATCACTGTGCCTAAAAAAGTATCACTTAAAACCGTCGCAGCAGAAGCGGGCTGTTCAACTGGAGTTGCTTCAGCTATCTTAAATAAAGGCGGAGAGGGCGTTATTCGCTCTTCTAGAAAAACTCAGCGAAAAGTCGTTATGGCTGCGCGCAAGTTAGGCCTCAAATCATCCTACAGCGCCCACCGCATTGGAATTTGCGCACAACAAATCAAGTCCTCCTTGCCCGTGGGTTACTTAGAAGTGCTCACACTGCTTGTAACTCAAGAGGCCATTAAATCTGGTCTAGCGGTACAAAACATTTCTGATGAAAAAATCGATCCCAGCCTCGACCCTAGCCTAAATGGCATCATCATGATCGGCGCTAACAAATACGGAGAAAGCTTAGGAGGCATCCCCCACTTTCCCGTTATCACCATTAATCAACCCATGATCGACCAATGCATCCATTCAATCACAAGCGATCATGCAGAGCAAGCCTTACTCGCAGCACAACACGCTATCAGCAAAGGGCACACTCGAATAGCTCTTCTAGAAACTCAACCTGATACCTGGGGGTATTCCGAGCGAACACGCGGTTTCAAGAGTGCGCTTGATGCAGCCAATATACCCTTCGATAATTCCATGATTCAATGCACTGAAAATAATAATATTGAAGTGATTTTACAAAAATGGATCGACGAAGGCATTACATTGCTTCTCAACTTCCCTTCACAAACAGGATTAGCAACAATTTCGACACTCACCAACCAAATGGGCCTCACCATCGGAAAGGATATTTCAGTCATTTCTATCGATGACTTGCCAGTCTTTCAATACTTCAATCCACCTCAAACAGTGATACACCAATCACTCGACACCTTAGCAGAGGCGGCTGTATCTCTTATGGTACGGCATATCGAGAATCCAGCAGAAAACTTAACGCCTACTAATGTGGATAATATTCGTTTTTCGCCAAAAATCATCGAAAGAGAATCAGTTAAGAATCTCTGCTGATAATTGGGGCAGCACTAGACTCCCGTAGGGTTCACTTATTCAATAGTAAATAAGTGAACCCCACGCATTTTTAACCACAATCGTATCGGGGACTTGCAGTACTTGATAAGGCACTTAATATAGCACTAACGAATAGTGTTATTAGAGTCTAGATATGAACGCAATGATTCCAGCTCAAGAGCTTAAGCGGCGAGGTATAAGTGTCGTTGATCCAGAATTAGCCAATGGACCGGTACACATTATTCTCCACAATAAGCCTAGCTACGTGGTGATTTCAGAATCGTCGTATAATGACATGATGAACGACTTGGCTGATGCCCGACTAGCAGCATCCGAGTTAGATTTGACGTCTGGGCGGCTTCGGCGTGGAAACTCAGAGCAACTAATGGAAGAGCTGCTGAGTTCAGATGAGTAGTCAGGATGAGACAAGAAGCTACGAACTAGTTTGGACAGATACATTTACTCGTACTGCTAGGAAGTATCTACGCAAACATCCTAATTTGAGAGGAATTTTTAAAGATATCCTCAGTCAGCTGGAAATAGACCCCTCTGCTCCTCGGTTGCGCATGCATAGGCTGAAGGGCAAGCACCGTAACAAACACTCTGTTCGCTTGACTTATTCTGACCGGATTATTCTCTTTCTCAAGTTGACAGAAAAAGAGATTATTCTACTAGACGTAGGCACCCACGATGAAGTCTATCGTGATGCCTGAGGTGAGCTTTCATAATCAAACATAAGCTAAGATCGAGTAAGCCGAAAAGCAATGCCTCTCGGTCAAAATAGGGCAATAGATCACCAATAAACACTCCAAAACCACTATGGCGCACTGCCTCATTTCCCACTTCAACTCCTCACCAATAAGCCCTTCAGCAATCAACAAATCAAAAACCTTCTCGCACACCGCGTCTTATAAATCAATGGTTTATGGGTTTGATGCGTTTGCCCTGGCATCTGACAATAGTTCTTGATTTGCATGGGCATGGGGTAAAATATTTTTCTACCCTGTAAAGGTCCCCTCCCTTGTGAAAAAGATAGCTTGGTCCAGTAGTTTTTATTTCAGCATCCTCATTGGACTATTTCTTCTTTTGGTGGTGTCGGTGGTGGGGCTCAGGGCAATCATCTCTCGTGAGGGAAAGGCCCTTCTGGAACGTCAGAACAATGAACTCTACAGGGAATTAACCCTCAGAGTTATGGACAGCTTAAAAATAAAGACAGGTAAGACCACAATGTTAGCACAGGATTTGTCGGAGACTGCTCCCTTTCATTGAAAAAAAGGTTTCTTCCTACAGCGAACTGTTTCCTCATCTGATCAATAGAAAAGAATTGCAATCATTTGTGGCTGGGGGAGGGATCTGGCCTGAACCTGATGCCTTCAGGGATGGCGTTATCAGGCGCAGTTTTTTTTGGGGAAGAGAACAGAATGGCAGTTTGAAATATTATGATGACTATAATGATCCTGCGGGAAAGGGGTATCATAACGAAGAATGGTATGTTCCCTCGCGCTGGCTGAAAGAGGGAGAGGTCTTTTGGTCAAAATCGTACATGGATCCCTATTCGTACCAACCTATGGTAACGTGCACTTCCCCTATTTTTGAAAAGGGGGTATTTGCTGGGTGCAGTACTATCGATATACAATTGGAAGGATTGGATGCAATAGCCTCACAAGAAGCCATAAAGGGCGGGGGTTATATTTTTGTAACCGACAGGAATAACAAATTTTTATCCTTCCCCGATAAATCTATCTCAAAAGTATACACGGAAGAAAACGGTAAAAGAAGCGAGGATTTTATTTATGCCAGTGATCTTGGAAAAAAGGATCCCCGGTTCAAACCAATAGCTGATCGTTTGGATAGCATCAATGAAACCTTTCTTAAAGAAAATATGGTCAATACAACAAAAGCAAATGACCTGGATACCAGAAGTTATCAGATAGACAGTGCAGAAGCACATCTTATCGCTGCAACGCTGAACGACAACCTGTCGTTTCCTGAAAATTCAAGCATTGATTTTACTATAGAGGGAGATGTGTTATTTGGAGAACCGTGTAAGGTATTTATTCTCTTTATGCCAAAGACCTATTGGAAAATAGTTATGGTCGTTCCTAAATCGACTATTGATTTGATCCCTACCTCCATAGCCGGGCGCGTTTCCAACACAGCAGCCATAGTGGTCCTTGTGACCGGATTGTTTGTGTTGCTATTGTTTTATAACCGACTATTATATCCACTAAAGAAGATGACGAATACCCTCCAGGAAATGACTTCTTCAGAGGCTTCCCACAATGTACTACTGGATGACTCCTCCAATAATGAGCTGGGATTACTGGCCTATTGGTTTAATTTTCGAACCCAGCAATTATGCGAAGCTAACGATACTCTGGTGAAGGAGCACGAGAGAGCCGAGCAGTTTGCGCAGGAAACTCTAAATGCAAACAAGGCTAAAAGTGAGTTTTTGGCTAATATGAGTCATGAAATACGCACTCCCATGAATGGTGTGGTGGGGATGATCGATCTTCTTCTTGACACTGAATTAAATGAAGAACAAACAAACTATGCAGGTACCGTTAAGCAAAGTTCAGAGAGTTTGTTGGGGATAATTAATGATATTTTAGATGTATCCAAAATTGAAGCAGGTAAACTAGATTTGGATATTATTGATTTTGATTTGGGGGAAACGATTACTGGAGCTCAAAATCTCTTTTTGCTAAAAATTAATGAAAAGGGATTGGACTTTCGAGTGATATATTCAGAAGATGTACCGCTCCTCCTAAAAGGAGATCCTGGGCGTATTCGACAAATTTTATTAAACCTTTTGGGAAATGCCTTTAAATTTACCGATAAGGGAAGTATTGTGTTGAACGTGAGTCTTGATGAAGAAAGAACGGATTGTGCGGTACTCCGTTTTACGGTAAAGGATACGGGTATTGGTATATCTGAAGCGGGTAAAGGGGTTCTGTTCAACTCTTTTCAGCAAGCCGATGCTTCGACAACTCGAAAGTTTGGAGGTACAGGGTTGGGACTATCTATCAGCAAGCAGCTATGTCAGCTTATGGGAGGGACCATTGGATTTCAAAGTGATGAAGGCAAGGGCTCGCTTTTTTGGTTTACCGTTGCCTTGGAAAAACAAAAGGCTTTTCATCATAATGGCGTAAAGCCTGGTGACTTGAAGGGAAAACAAGTGCTTATAGTGAACAATAGCGTGGAGTGTCAGTGTGCTCTTTCACAGATGCTGGAGGTAACGGGATGTATCGTTAAAAAAGTTCATGCAGAACAGGGAATTCGACTACTGAGTGATAATCGGGATTCAAAGGATGTGTGGGATATCGTGATTGTTGACAAGGTTTTGTTTGGTCTCGAAGAAGGGGAGTGGACTGTTCCTTTTGGGCTAGTAAATAATCATATGGCGACCGATTTTGTCATGACAGCAGCTCATGCTCAGCGAGGTGATGCCTCCAGAGCTATAAATATGGGATTTTCTGCTTACCTTGCCATGCCTTTTCAGAGAAAGGAATTGGTGGACACACTACAACTGGTTGTGGGGAGGAGGCTGGCTGACATACGGCAGGAGGAGGGGACAAAGGATTTAGTCACCAAGCATAGCGCCAGGGAGAACACAAAGAAAAACATTAGAATATTAGTTGTGGAAGATAACCCTATTAACAGAAAGGTAATGAAATCAGTACTTAAAAAAATGGGCTACCAGTTTGATATGGAGGAAAATGGGGAAAAGGCTGTGAAGCGCCTTGCAGAGGATACCTTTGATCTGATCATTATGGACTGCCAGATGCCGGTTATGGATGGGTATGAGGCGGTAAAAGTAATAAGAGATCCTGCTTCAACCGTACAGGATCACTCTGTACCGGTAGTAGCCTTAACAGCCAATGCAATGAAGGGAGACAGGGAAAAATGCATCGCAGCGGGTATGAACGATTACTTGAGCAAGCCAATCAAACGTGATGCCCTGCAAACTATCATTGACGTGTATTGCCACAAGGTTGGCGGTTGAGGTGCAAAAATATGGCCATCTAAACTGATCTCATGAGCAGAGTCACATTCAACTCATACTCATTCTGCCAAGCAATTTTTCGCAAGCTCAGCGGAGCCTTCTTCGTAATCAGCAACTAAAGAAGCCCCAACGACAGCCAAAGGCATTAGGATGATGCCTAAAAAAGGAACGGCAAAGAGCAAACTAAAAGAGAACGCGAAACCTAAGAAAGTCAATGGCTGCAGACGGATAAGGCTGAATTTAGCCCGCAAGCCAACCGTTTTATGAGACCAAGGATAATCGAAATAATCCCAGGCAATAAAGCAGGGAAAAAGCACTATGGACAAGCCTGGTATAAAAAGTGTAAAAATGAATAGTACTAGCTTAACGCCAGTCGACTTCAAAACTTCTTTAAGAGACTCCACAGCGCCCTCCCATAAGCCCGGCTCTCTTATATTCTTCAAGTCCCTCATTTTGAGGACTTTCACACAGAGAAAGTCATTAAATGGAGTCGCCAATATCATGCCCACTAATGAGAATAAATAAGAAGAAATAAAGGCGAAAAAGACCCAAGAAAAAACTTCACAAAACCAAACCAACCAACTCCACCAATACCCTGGGGGTATATATGAGATGAGACTGCCCTGTATATTACCCCATAGAAATGCCATGCCGACAAAAAATGATGCCGAACACAGAAAAGGCAAAATCATAAAAGGCCATACAGATGGATGAGTGAGCACAAAACGGAGTGCTGTACCCAGGCAAAAGAAGCCCTTTGTAAATGAATTCATATTAACAGCCAAGAATCACCTTAACTGCATCGAGTATTGATGAGACGCTGTGATCAGCCGCTGTCTCTTCGCTTTTATCTTTATGAATACGTATAGTCTTGACGCCAAAGTCCTTACCCGCTTGCACGTCACTTTCCTGATCGCCAACCATATAAGAGCCTTCCTTGAGTAAACTCATTTCATTAAAGGCTCTTTGCAGCATACCTACTCCCGGCTTACGGCAGGTGCAAGGCTCTGAAAATGAATGCGGGCAGTAATAAATTTTCTCCAAAGATATTCCCGATGGCTTTAAAGCTCTAAACATAGCCCGGTTGACCTGAAAGAAATCTTCGTGAGAAAAGTAACCTAAACCTATGCCCGTTTGGTTTGTCACCACAACCACAGCATAGTCACTTTTGGCAAGTAGTGTCATAGCCTCTAGGCAACTGGGCGTTAAGGTAAATTTCTCAGGGTCATGCAAATAGCCTAAGTCCTCATTGATCACTCCATCTCGATCGAGGAAAACAACTTTTCTAGCATCTAAAGACTTAATGCGTTCGTAAGAAGCAACCGTTTTGGAAAGCACACTCTCAATAATAGAAGTGCTTGAGGTATCGTTCACCACAGGGATAAGCTGAATCCCTCCACCATAAGCCTGCACAATCGGAGCAGAACTTAAACGGCTAATATCGTAATCTCCAGCTTTAATGTAGAGGTCAGGCTTCAAAAGTTCTATATTAAGGTTATTATTTAAATCAGAAAAGACATACACGGCATCAACTGGTTTTAAACCTGCGATTAAACCGGCCCGCTGTTCTTCATTAATAATGGGACGCTGTTCTCCTTTATTTTGCTTAACCGAACTGTCGCTATTAATGGCCACAATCAGTTTATCGCAATACTCGCGACTTTTCTGCAAGTAGTCTAAGTGCCCTACATGAAGAAGGTCAAAAACTCCACTTGTAAAACCAACCTTAAGCCCTTCTCGGCGCCACTCCTCTCTTAGAGCGAGTACCGCATCCCTATCTAACACCATAGTTCCTACCAATAATCGACGCGATCGATTAAGCCTTTTATATATATAAGAAAAACTCGCTTTTCAGGAGCATCCAAGAGTGAATCAGCTGCTGCTTTTGTCATGAAGGCCGTCAAATACCTTTTAATCAGATTCTTCTTCTTGATTTGCTCTGGGCCTTTTTCCATACGCTTCACACAAACTTCCAAAGCTTTTAACTTAGGATCGAGCACAGGCATATAGGCTTGTAATTTATTAACCGACACCTTGCACTGGCAGAATTTATACATTTCCATGATCAAGCGAACTGTTTGTTGTCCAATTTGATCGACACTTTCCTGGAAAGCCAAAGCTTCTTCTTTATCTTGATTGGCAGCATCTGACTTTTTCGCCAGCACTCGTTTCGCTCGAGAGACTATATCGCTAGATTTTTTTTCCGCCAGAGGAATGAGCTGAGAGGTATATTGTTTTGGACTTAATCGAAGCAATTCTTTTTCAAAGCTTTCGATAAAATTCTTTTTATTCTCTGAAGCCGTATTGAAAGTATCTTCCACAATCATATCCATGCGAATACGCTTCAGGGCATCCATAAGAATTTTCTTCTTTGCCATAAACTTAGCCATGGCTTGATCATTCTCTGTGGGGTCCACACGGACTAAATCTGCGAGAAGATAATGTTTTAGCAGCCAAAGCTCATTAATGTTATACACTTTCTTAAAAGCAGAGATAAGCTGTATCATGAGCTTACGCTCAATGGTAGCAGAAAACTCATCGGACAGAAGAGGTTTATTGTTTCTATCTATTTGCTCGACCGCTTTGCTCTTAGAAAACTGCAGTAAGTTCTTCTCAACGAAAATAAAGTCTGCGTTGGAAAAGTACTCTTCACAATACTCAGATAAGATTTCAACTTTCGAACAAACCCCTAAGTACTTAGCTTCCATCTCACTGCCTTTCTCACTGACGCGAGGGTCTGTACTGAGATTTTCTTTTTCAGCTTTAGCGGCTTTGAGAATGACTTCCATGGGCTCAGCCACTTTCTTCTTCATGCCAAGGAAAGATTTCTCTGTGCTAGTCACCTCCACCTTATACAGCAGAGTCTCCAAATACTGACGAAGGTCGTCAGCCATTTCAAAAGCTCGCACCATCTCAACCAATTCATCGATGGACTTTTTAGTAAGTTCGTTTTCTTTGACAGTAAAGTAGAAAGCTCGGTCAAAAACCACATGACCTTTAATAAGCGCTTTGCTAATTTTATAGCTCATTAAGTCTTGTTGTTTTTGCGATAGAATTGCCCGTCCCAAACCTTCAGGGAAACCCGCAGTGGTTAAAGCATTTTTCAAGTTACCGAGATTATCTTTCGCTAAAAATTCCCTTTTAACTTCTTGCTCCCTTGGGCTTTTTTGTTTAAAAGAAATCAGTGAAGAAGAAATCATAAAAAAAGCACGAATAAGAGCTGCTTCGAATTGATCTTCATCGAATACTTTAATATTGAGTTTTTGCTTACGACCCTCATCTTCACCTAGACGTTCGTTTTCACGAGCTTCAACTAAACTGATAACGCGAGGGTATTCAGAGACAAAGCCTTCTATTCCCAAAACCGTTTCCAAAAACTCACAAATGGAGCTGAAGTCGTAAGGGTTTGGAGGTCTTACCTCTGCAATATTACTTACTTTATTATCTGACATTAATAAGTCCTCTTAGTTTCAGCGATTCAGATAAATCCATGCTTTAAATCCTGCATCCGTAGCTAATTTCATACCTAAGAAATTATCTTTTGCCATCTGCAAGGCCTCTATTTCTTCTGGAGACGATGTTTCAAGGTGTAAACCTGGTACATTTTGCCTAACCTTTTCAATAATACGTCGACTTAATTCCAAGAGTGCATCTCGTTCCATGTCGTCTTTGGACTCATCACCAAACAACTGTTCACCGATATGCTGCATAGCGCCATCCGTCCCCATAAATATGAAAGCTCCAGAGGTGGCTCCCGTAAAATCAACTCCACTAACTCGATCTAAAGTGGAAAAATCATCCGTTTGATCAATCTTCACTTTCAAGGGACTGGAGAGGAAAGGAGTCAAAGTCGTTTTGAGGGAGTCAATAAAGGGGTGAGCAAAAACTTCGGAGCGCAGGTATGACTCTGCAACTTTGAGTTGTTGATCATGCTGCTCTTGCCGTATTTCATTATAAAGTCGCGGTAACACGTCGGAAAGAGTCCCTTCAGGATTTTCGTCCATTTCAACTTTTAAACGTTTGCTAAGTTCAGAAGATTCCCAGGAAGAGATAAGCTCTTTGTTGAGATTTGTAACAGTATTGGCTAAGTTTTTTGCCATGCGCATGGCCAAGTCCGGCATATTCTTCATTAATATGGGCAGCTTATCTGGAGGAATTTGCAGAAGCTGTGAATCTTCGATGGCTCTTAGTGTCGCCGTTCGTGGTTGCCCGGAGAGCAAGGCCATCTCACCAAAAAAGGAGGCGGCTGTCTCCAGTTCAGCTAATTTGATTCCTCGATGCAAGACTTCCACCTTGCCACGCAGGAGCACATAGAGATCACGCGATAAATCATCCTCAGAGAAGACAACTTCGCCGGTTTTATATGTTTTTTGTAATTTGAGTAATTCTTCTGATAAAGCCATGCTTCCACCAGTGCAAAGTATTTCGATATTCTGGCCTCAAAAGCTTTATGTCTAGCTTCTATATTCAGCTTTTCTAGGAGTTTCCAGACTTGAGCGATGCCATAAAAAAAGGGCCACCAGAAAAGACTCGTGACCCTCAAAATGGAATTACCTTGGTGATTTACCAAGGCAAGTGAAATAATGATTATTTTGATGCCATTTTAGACTTCATTGCAGCCAGTTTGGCTTCTATATCCGCACTCATTCCTGAATTTTCCATTTCTTTAAATTCATTCTCCAAACTTGAGCCTTCACTCGCAAGCTCTGCTGCAGCATCTGCTTCAGCAGATGACTGCTCAGCTTTTGCTTTCATACGCTCCATGAGGTTATCAGCACTTTTTGCTCCACTGTTCATTTTAGAACGCACACTGTGGATGCTCTTTTTGGCTTCAGCAAATTGACTTTGAGCAACAATAAAGTTTCGATTTCTTTTATACTCAGCCAGTTGGTCTTGCTGCTTTTGCAAATCCACTTTCAACTGATCGACACCTTTTTTCTGCGATTCCCAATTAGTTTGCAGAGTTACAGATTTTGCTTCGTGTTCAGAAGCCCGGTTAAGAGCTTTAACAGCTAAATCTTCCCGACCACTTTTCAGAGCACCTTCAGCTTTCGCTTCCCAGTCAGCTCGCGATTTTAACTCTCCGTCTAATTGCTTACGGGTAAGTTTTTCCGTTGCAATACAACGAGCAACAGATTCCCGGAGTTCCCCAATGGATTTTTCCTTATCTTTAATGGCTTGATCAAGCATTAACTCAGGGTTTTCTAAGCTATCGACAACAGCATTTGCCTTAGCTTGTCCGATTTTGAATAATCGACTAAATATACTCATAATTTTCTCCTATTTTACTTTGGGTTAAGCTGAAACTGGTTGAGATTTTAAAGCTTTACTCAGTAAGCTTTCTGCTCGGTCAGTTGCCAATTCCAAGGCATCAAATACAGACAGAAGTTCTTTATCACATAAATCCCCTGTTTCTCGGCTTTCTACTAAAAGCAGATGAGGCTGAGTCTCTACACTATTATCTAGCGCAAAACTTACAGGTAATATTTCAGTATTACTATTCAGCAGGTCAAATAAAAAGCTTTCATTCATACAGGAGCTCACATCCCCTAAATCGACTTCAAAGTAAATATTCTCATTTCTTATACTTACATATACGGGCAATTCTTCATCGCGGCTCACTTTATAAATATTATCTTCCAGCTTTTCGACAAGGAATTCCTGATGGGTTAGAAAATCCCACATAGTCTCTGCTTTACTGGTTGTTATTTCAATATTCTCCATGACTAGTTTCCTTAATTAAACTGACTGCTATCTATTTAAAGATATTTTTAAGCCTTCAAGCCGAGGAGAGGAGGTTTTCTCATTTTCCTTGCCCAAGAGCCAAAAGAAACTCTTTCTTTTTTCCTATCCCCTTTAAAATTTTACACTTAACTAATAAAATGAAAGATATCACCCTATTTCAAGCCTCTTCTCGACTGCATCGCGCCGCCGAAGCAGACAAGAAAGCCATTATTTATATTACGGATTTTATTAGTTCCATCAACGAAGGCTTATCTGAAAAATTACCCGCTATTTTAGCCAATCATTTCAATTTTCCTTATGTGATTACTGCTCATTTTGGCGAAAATCAGAGTTTTGAGGAATTTGGCTCCTTTGGTTTTGACGATAAGAACGACGCCCTTTTTCTCATCATGAAAGATTTTCTCAAAAATCAGCATGAAGTTCGTAGTTCAGAGGTACAAACCTCTCTTAATTCACCTCGCCTGGGTTTTATCCATTCATTCATCCTCATCCCAGCCAAAAGCCGACATTCCATTGTTGGTTTTATATTCATGGGCGATGCGGTGCCACGCAAGGAGATCAACCTTAGTATGGATACCTTCCTTGCCGTCAGCCATTTCTATGGCCAAGAATTAGCCCGAAGAAAACTTGAAAATCAACTTCAGCAATCCTACTTGGAGCTTAATACTATTTTCAAAAGTCTAGGACAAGGCTTAATGATGTGCGATGTGTATGGAGTGATCTCCGGGCATCACTCTGATTCTGCCCTTGATCATTTTGGTTGCGATCCATCACACCAACGTCTCTCCAAAGTGCTTCAACTGAATAAAGATGCTGAGCAAGGCGTGGAAATCTGGTTAAAAACGATGTTTAAGAAACTCCTATCCTTTGAGGACCTCATTCCTCTTGGGCCCAAAAGTTTTGAAAAAAATGAAGACCGCTACATTGAATTAAAATACCGCCCCATATACGACGGGTCTGGAGATTTAAAAAGCATCTTAATTATCAGCACGGATAAAACACAAGAACGCATTCTTGCTCGTGAAGCCAAAGAGAGATCAATGCTCGCTGAAATCGTAATGACCATACTTAATGATCGACATACTTTTCGCCGTTTCATTAAAGATACACGTCATATTTTAAAACAACTGAGTGGGGGATTTAATGACTTGGATATCGATGAAGTATCTAGGCAACTACATACCCTAAAAGGGAATTGTGGTCTATTCAAACTGACTGAAATGAGCGATATTATTCACCAGACAGAAAGTGTTACGACAAGATTATCTAATCAGGGAAAGCCTGAGATTAGTATTCGCCATCATATAAAAGAACAACTGACTAAAATAGAACAGAGCTTCTCTCATTCCTTTAATCGCCTCAAACAAATTCTCGGCCAACTCATAGATCCCGATGAAGAAATTCGCGAAATTCCCAAAGAGAAAATTTTGCTCATGTCCAAACTCCTCCTAGGTCACTTGGGACAACAATCTGATATTTTCATGAAATTCATCGACGATTTTTTATTGGACAATATTCATATTCATTTTCATAAATTCATACAACTTGTAGAAGAACAAGCATTAAACCTTGAGAAGAATGCTACGCTGACCGTACACGAATCGAATATTCGTATCAATGCAGACATCTACCTTCCTCTTTTCTCTTCATTTATTCATGTATTCAGGAATGCCATTGATCACGGCATAGAAAACCCTGAATCACGCGTAGCGGCTAATAAAGAATCAACAGGGCATATTGAAGTGAGTTTTGACACCTTAGATGATGGCAATACATTACTTATTTTAGTCAAAGATGATGGATCCGGAATGGACCCTGAAGTCATCGCTGATAAAGCAGAAGAAAAAGGAATCATTAATGCCACCGAACGTGTGACTCTCGATACTCATACCATTTTACAGCTCACCACCTCACCTCTATTTACCACTTGCAAGCGAGTTACTGAACTCTCGGGCCGGGGGGTCGGATTAGATGCTCTCCGCTACGAGGCTGAGCGTATTAAAGGGCAGGTCACAGTTTACTCCGAGCTAGGCGAAGGCACTTCCGTTGAGGTTAAGGTGCCATTACTTACTTGGACAGTTGATGCTTAAATAGTGTCGATAAGTGGATGCCAGTCATCACAGTGAGACAATGCGCCCTCTTTATTTACTATGGCTTGACCCAATTGAATAGATATATCTTCTCTACCTAATTTTTCTTTGACATGATTTACATGATTAACATGATTCAAGGTATACTAAGTTGTGAGAATAATTGCAGAATCGAATCTAATCATGTAAATCATGTGAATCCTGTCAAAATTTGTTTCTTTTTAATTGGGCCAAGCCATAGGGTTCCTCAAGAACTCATTCAGTAAAGCAGAAAATTCTTCATGAGCTTCGGCGTGCACCCAGTGCCCTACGTCACTAATTGTTTTGATATGGGCTTGCGGGAAAAAACGCCGTACCACAGCATCGTCTCCTTTACTGATATAATCCGAATTCTCGCCATTAATAAAAAGCGCAGGCCCCTCATAAGAGCCCTCTTCGCAAGGGAAGCCCACCAAATGAGATGCACTACCATATAACGCCGGCACATTAATTCGCCATCTATAAGCCCCTTCACGGTAAACCAAGTTTGTCATGACAAACATCCGCATAATGGCATCTGGAATATATTCTTTCATCAAGTCGTCGACTTCTTTTCTTTTTGTGCAGGCACTCAAATCCAAATCTTTCATCGCTTGCAGAATATGGCTAAAACGAACCTCATAGGGCCGAGGAGCAATATCTTCGATAATAAGAGATGTGACTCTATGGCCTTTATTTAAAGCATAAAGCATGGCTAATTTACCACCCATACTATGCCCCACTAATGTGGCTTGGCTCAAATTTTCTTTTTCATAAAGCCAGTCCAACGCAGTCATAGCCTTTGCATAACTCACATCAGCAATATGAGGAGAATTACCATGATTAGGCAAGTCGACATTGAGCAAACGAAAAGAATGATCGGTCCTCTTAACCACTGACTGCCAGTTTTTTGAACTGGCAAATAAGCCATGAAGAAATATCACAGCAGAGCCGTCGCTTTTTCCGCTTGATTTATACCAAACTTCCATATTAATTGACTTCTAGATGAATCCGGAGGAAACCTATTCCAAAGATTCTAAATCGATCTCGATGACTTTTCTTTTTCCATCACCTTTGACTTCAACTTGCTCAGTAATAACATTCACATAAATCTCCGGGCCTTTCATATAACTGCCACTTTTCGTCACATGAGCATAAGTTTTGCTACGAAAAATCATCAAACCTGTTTTATGATCATAATCCAAGGTATCGCTCAAAGCTGTTATATCCTGCAACTTATGCACCACCTTTACATTCCCCTCCCCCTTAAGAGTACGTATGTCATTTTTTCCGTTTACCTCTTCGTAGGTAATCTCCATTTTATCACAATTTAAAGTTAAATCGTCAATGGTTACGACAACGTCTCCTTCAAAAGCTCCTACATTCTTCTTCGTATCCAAGGCCATATCCCCTTGCCAAGTTATTTTGACTTTACTTGGTTTTTTATTGATTTTCACTGCCTCTTTGCCTATTAAAGCTAAATTTGCAGAAAAAAGTAGTACGATGAGAATAGTGATGTATTTTTTCATGGATAGTATATCAGCTGGGAATTACCACTGGCAAAAAAAGTACTGTCTTCGATGAAATACTCCCCTTTGGAACAATCCAAATAAGTCATTTCATGTTTAGCTTTAAATTGTTTGGGAAAACGTATCTTTTTTTCTTGCATAAAAAACTCAGCTTGTTGTGAGCTAAGGGCGAAATCCTTTATATTGCTCGCCATCACGTTCCCTTCCATATGAATAGAGTTCCCTGAAACCCTAAAAAGTGCTGACAAAGCATTGATGTGGGTATTGCCCGATTGAGAAAAATAAATCAGATGGGGGTTGCTGATAAGAATATCATCATTCTTATTAAAAGTTGGCTCTTCACCTGTAATACGCCAAACCCTTAAACCATCATCATTGTAATGGTGGTACATAAAGCGCCCACCATCTTCTCCTTTCAGGGACTGCAAAAGATTTTCCGCCCAAAGGCTTGTACTGAGCAAACCCAAAAAGACCACCACGACGGGCCATAAGAAGATTTTATTCTTCTGTAAAAAATTCCTTGAGCTTATCAAACCAGCTCTGACGTTTAGGCCCAACAGATTTATGCTCTGTTTTGGCATACTCCCTGAGAAGTTCTTCTTGTTTAGAAGTGAGCTTCTTAGGAACTTCAATGATGATTTCCACCATCTGATCACCCACACCTTGTCCATGAACATTTGGGAAACCCTGACCGCGCAAACGGAAAATTTGCGAGCTTTGTGTTCCTGGAGGAATGGTCATTACGTTTTTTCCTTTCAAGGTAGGAATGGTTAATTCCGCTCCCAAGGCTGCTTCTGTAAAAGTCACAGGCAACTGACAATAAACATTATCGCCATCTCGCTGAAAAAGAGAATGGGCTTGAACCTGAATATAACACATGAGGTCGCCTCTTATGCCACCTCCACCCGGAGCAGCTTCACCTTCTCCTTGAACGCGCAAACGAGTCCCATCATCAATACCAGCGGGAATATTAACTTCAACCTTAACTCTTTTAGGCATACTGCCTGTACCACGACATGAGCCGCATGGGCTTTCAATGGTTTTTCCTGCACCTTGGCATTTAGGGCAAGCTGTGCGTACACTGAAAAAGCCTTGGCTTTGCGTGACTTCACCACGTCCCTGACAATAAGGGCAAGTTACAGGATGAGTGCCCGGCTTGGCCCCCGTACCATGACAGGTATCACAATGTTCGTTTCTATTTAAATCGATGGTTTTGGTGCAGCCTGTGGCTGATTCTAAGAATGTGATGCTAAGCTGACAACGAAGACTAGCGCCCTTTTGCTGCCTGGAACCACCACGACCACCGCCACCGCCAAAAAATTCTTCAAAAATACTACCACCGAAAATATCCCCAAAATTACTGAAGATATCCTCCATTGAGGCACCACGGCCAGAGAATCCGCTATTTTTTAAGCCATCGTGACCAAAACGATCATACTGAGCTTTTTTATTATCGTCTGAAAGGACGTCATAAGCTTCAGCGGCTTCTTTGAATTTATCTTCCGCACCTTTATCATCAGGGTTACGGTCAGGGTGAAATTTTAAAGCGAGCTTACGATAAGATTTTTTAATTTCGTCTTTACCTGCTTCCCGACTTACTCCGAGTACCTCGTAGTAATCTCTTTGACTCATAAAAAACTCAGCGTAATTCTTAAAGTGAAGAAAAGGCTAATACAGAATTATGACCACCAAAGCCCAGTGAGTTTGAAAGAACTTTTTTCAAATTCTTCTCACGAGGGACTAAAGGCACATAATCTAAATCACATTCCGCATCGGGAGTGTGATGATTGAGCGTACCTGGCATAACACCATTTTGAAGAGCCTTAATACTCAAGACAGCTTCGATTCCTCCCGCTGCCCCAAGGGTATGACCTGTGCTTGATTTAGTACTGGAGACAGACAAGTTTTTAGCATGCTCGCCAAAAACGGCTTTAATCACTTTTGTTTCTACAACATCACCACGAGGAGTACTTGTGCCATGAGCATTGATGTAATCCACATCTTCATAATTCCACTCTGCTTCATCCAATGCTTCACGCATGGCTTCAGCGCCACCAGAACCATCTTCGATGGGAGCAGTAATATGATAAGCATCACCAGAAGCTCCGTAACCGTCAAGAACAGCATATATTTTTGCGCCCCGAGCTTTAGCTTTTTCCAAGTTTTCTAGAACAACAACCCCTGCGCCTTCAGCAAGAACAAAGCCATCACGACTTTCATCGAAGGGGCGGCAAGCCTCTGTTGGACTTCCTTTAAAAGTTGAAAGAGCCTTGGCTGAGCAAAAGCCTCCTAGGCCCAGAACTGTAATGGCAGCTTCAGCACCACCAGTCACAACGGCGTCAGCAAAGCCATATTTTATCAAACGTGAGGCCTCTCCGATGGAGTGGTTTGCACTCGCACAAGCCGTCACAACAGCAAAGTTAGGCCCTTTAAAGCCATGGCGAATACTGACCAAACCGGAGGCTGCATTACACATCATTTTAGGCACAACAAAAGGAGAGATCCTTCGTGGCCCTTTTTCCATATATTTGGTAAAATTCTCTTCAACTGTATTCAAGCCACCAACACCAGTGCCAATGACAACGCCAATTCTTTTGGCGCCATACATATCAGCTGTTAGGCCTGAATCTTTAACCGCTTCTTCAGATGCCGCAATGGCCAAATGAGCGTAACGATCAATTTTATTCACCTCTTTAGGTGCTATGACTGACTTAGGATCAAAGCCTTTAACTTCACCAGCAATTTGAACTGCAAAAGCAGAAGCATCCATGCAAGTGATTTCACCAATACCACTCTTGCCAGCAAGTATTGCATCCCAACTCGATTGTACATCAAGTCCAAGAGGGGTTAGGGCCCCCAAGCCTGTCACAGCAACTTTATGGGTCATATTGAAACTCTAATAAGAGTAATTAGCTTTTGAGTTTAGTAATATAGGCTACAGTGTCACCAACAGTTTTAATGTCCTGCTCGTCATCAGGAATGGTGATTGAGAATTTATCTTCAAATTCCATAACCATTTCTGCAACATCAAGTGAGTCTGCTCCTAGGTCATCAACATAATGACTTGTGTCAGTTATTTTTGCTACGTCTACATCAAAACGATCTGCCACGATAGCAATGACTTCCTCGCGAATATTTTCAGACATCTATCTTATCCTACTTTAAGAAGGTTTAAAATTAAGGCGGGCAATATATTGAAACCCATTATTCAGCAACTGCAAAAAGTTTATCTAAGTCTTCCTTAGAACCAGCCTGCTCAAGATTCACTTCTTTCGAAACTCTTTTTATCAGCCCAGACAGTATTTTTCCCGTTCCCCACTCACTAAAAGAGTCGACTCCCTTAGCAATAAGATTCTCTATAGATTGGCTCCACAGAACAGGCGCGGTAATTTGAGCGACTAATGTCTCTATGATTTTACTGGGATCGTGCGCTTCTGCGGTCACATTAGAAATGACTTTTTCTGCACCTTCTTTGAATGTGCATTTTTTGAGACATTCTTCAAGTTTTTCCGCCGCGGGAGCCATTAAAGCACTATGAAAAGCTCCTGCCACTTTAAGAGGCATAGCTCTCCTAGCACCTGCTTCTTTAAGAAGCGCTAAAGATCTCTCCACTGCCTGCATATCGCCACTCACAACAATTTGCCCTGGAGCATTGAAGTTAGCCGCCTGCAAAACGCCATTTCCCCTAGCCTTATCGCAGACATCTATGACGGTTTGCGCGTCCAATCCAATCACAGAAACCATGCCGCCTTCAGTAATATCACAGGCATCTTGCATAGCTTGACCCCTAACAGCCAAAGCGCTCATCACGTCTTCGAAGCTCATAACACCGGCACCATAAAGCGCAGTGTACTCTCCCAGACTTAAACCTAAGTGAAACTGTGCATCCAATTCTAGACCACGCTTCTCCATCTCTTCCATCACGAGGGCACTGTGCAAGAATAAAGCGGGTTGGCAATATGCCGTTGACTGGAGCAATTCAGCAGGGCCTTCGCTCATGGTTTGCACCAAATCAAAACCGCAAATTTCTGAAGCTGTTTTCCCTAGGGGGGAATCGAGCAAGTCCGCTCCCATACCTACTGCTTGAGCCCCTTGACCGGGGTAGACATATGCTTTAGTCATTATTTTCCTCTCTAAAGACTTAGGCCCACTCGATGGCTGCACCGCCCCAAGTAAAACCAGAACCAAAAGCCACACATAATATTTTATCGCCGGGCTTAAATTGCCCCTTAGCTTCATTTAGAGCTACGGGAATAGAAGCCGCAGACATATTGCCATACTTTTCAATATTGACGACAACTCTCTCTGGGGCCAAGCCCAAACGATCCATAGCCGCATCAATCAAGCGTCTATTCGCTTGATGGGGAATTAACCAGTCAACCTCACTTTTATCCCAACCCGCTCTTTTAAGCGTTTCAGTGGCTGAAAGACCCATGCCTCGAACAGCATGTTTAAAAACTTGATTGCCGATCATTTGCACATAAAGTTCGTCTTTATCTTCGCATTCATCAAAAGGAAGCAGGCTTCCTCCACCAGGTCGGTGCAATAAATTCGTCAACTGACCATTACCACCCGTATAAAGGGCAGATAATTTAGGCCCACCGGGCTTGGAACTTAGCACCAAACTACCAGCACCATCTCCAAAGAGAATGCAAGTACCCCTGTCATTATAATTAATGGTGCTGGTAAATTTATCAGCACAGGCCAAAAGTATATTTTCATAACGCCCAGAAGCTAACATTCCATCCACAACATCTAAGCCGTAAATAAACCCTGAGCACGCCGCATTCACATCAAAGGCGGCCACTTCTGCACCACCTAGTTTGCGCTGCAAATGAGATGAAGCACCCGGCATTGTCATATCGGGAGTGCACGTAGCACAAACAATGCCATCCATTTCTTTAGCATCCATCCCAGCCTCTTCCAGAGCTTGCACACTAGCATGATAGGCCATATCAGCCGTACCCACACCTTTATCGGCAATGGCTCTTTCTCGAATACCAGTCCTGGATGTGATCCATTCGTCATTGGTATCCACCATGCTTTCCAGATCTTTATTACTGAGTCGGCGTGGTGGGGTATAATGCCCTACTGATTTTATATAAAGTGACATTCTAAATGAAAAATTCTAAGACTGCGCCAGTCTCTTGGAAATCGCAGGTTGTAAACCCATGCGCATTTCACGATAAGCACTGCTAAGAGCACTAATAATAGCCTCCTCACCAGCATTGCCGTGACCAATCAAAACAAGGCCTTTCACACCAAGCAAACGAGATGCCCCCCTAGAATCAGGGTCATGCTTTGAAGCCAATGAGGAAATGAGCCAGCGAGCTCGCGAAGAGACATCATCTTGCGTTTCATTGGCAAATAACTTCTCACGTATGGACTCAAAAAGCATATTTGCCAAGCTCTCTGCAGATTTTAAGAGCATATTTCCTGTCACCCCAGTACAAATAACAACATCCACACTACCATCAAAAATCTGCCCTCCTTCAACATTGCCCACAAAGTGAAAATCACCCTGTAAAAAAAGATCATGGGTTGTTTTTAAGAAAGAGTCACCTTTTTGCCTTTCAGAGCCTATATTAAGCAAACCCACTCGTGGTTCTGGAATGGCTAAACCATGACGGCAATATAAATCGGCCATCAATGCATACTGATATAAATGTTCAGGCTTGCAGTTTAAATTGGCCCCAACATCCATAAGCAATCCATAACCGCCTCGATTAGGCACAATGGCAGCTAAGCCAGCTCGGCTCACTCCGGAAAGAAGGCCAAGTTGAAGCTGGGAAGCAGCTACAGTTGCTCCCGTATGACCAAAACTGACCAAGGCAAAACACTCACCTTCAGCCACTGCCTGGACCGCAGCCCCTATGGAGGAATTCTTTTTTTGCTTAAGAGCCTGAACGGGACTTTCGTTAAAGCCTATCTTTTCAGGGCCATTGAGAAGTTCAACGCGTTCACAAAAATCTTTTTGAAGCTTGGAGCAAATTTGCTTAAAATGCTCTTCGGAAGTGGCAATACAAATCTGTGCCTCGGGTTCAGACGCCAAAAAACTCTGTAAAGCCCCAGCGACGTGATGTTCAATCGCCTCGCCTCCTAAACCATCCAGAGCAATTTTTGCCATTATCTGTCTTGACCCATAAAAAAAACACCACTCAATGAGTGGTGTTTGGAATTTTTTGATGCTTTCGGGTTACCCCAAAGCAGTGAATTAGATGGCGACTTTTCTGTCTTTATCGTAAGCACCGCATGAAGAGCAAACACGGTGAGACCTTTTAGGTTTTCCGCACTCTGGGCACTCAATATAAGATACGGGATTCAGAGCAAGGTGCGAACGACGCTTGTTTTTTCTCGCTTTTGATGTTCTTCTCTTGGGATGAGCCATACCGACAATCCATAGTTAAAAAATACACTGGGCGGCGGATTATGATGGGGCCGGATATTGTGCAAGCCGCTGCAGAAAAGACTTAGGGCAAACGCAT
>JADGBV010000039.1 GCA_015231345.1 Planctomycetota bacterium | reverse complement strand
AAAGTGGCTTTTAAAGTCGCTGAGGAAAATTTAGTTCCCGAGTAGATTCATATAAAAGGATGGCAGAGAGCTCATTTCGATTAACATGTCCTCTGTATTCCAAAAGGAAAGAGTGAAACGTGACAGATCAATTGAATTACAACATAGATACGAAGAAAATTGCTTTCTTAAGCAGGATCTCTTTGCCTGATGAAGAAAGTGAAACTATGAGTGCAAAATTCACCAGTATTCTTGGCGCTTTTCAAACCATCCAAGGGGTAGAGGTTAAATCAGCGCATGAACTACAAAAAGCCAGAGTTCGTGACGATTTACGACTAGATGTGGCGCATACCTCCCTAGGAGAGGGTGGCGCTCTTGATAATGCCCCTCAAGCTTTTAAAGGTCATTTTCGCGTGCCAGCAGTGCTCTGATGTCAGAAAAAGAGGATACGGTTTTAAGGGAGGTTCGCGAGGACTCCTATTTTATCTTGCTTCTTATTAATGAAGACAAGACAGAAGTAAAACTTAAATTTGTTGAACTTGAGCCTGGTGCTGATGTTTCGCAGACGACCATACGAGATATTCTTGACGAAGCGGGTGTGGTTTATGGTGTTTTGTCTAACGGAATTAAGGATCTCGTTGAGCAAATTAGCGAGGGAACTTTAGAAGCTTCAGAAGAGGAGGTTTATTCAATTGCTAAAGGTAAATCTGCTTGCCATGGAGAGGATGGTCGTCTAGATTATCTCGTGGACCCAAGTCCTGATGAGGTTCATTTTGATCTGGATGCTGATGAAGTAATTGATTATAAGAATACAAATCTCATTCAGAATGTGATGGAAGAGCAGCATTTAGCAACTTTAATCCAGCCGGAAGATCCAGAAAACGGTATTGATGTTTTTGGTAATACCATCAATGCAAATGAAGGGGTGCCCCTTAAACTAAAACTCGGCTCTAATGTTGTCATGGATGGCGATAAATTATTTGCGCAATGTGGTGGCCGATTTATAAGAGAAGGTGAAGAGCTCAGTGTTAGTGGAAATTATCAGGTGCGTGGTGATGTTGACTTAACAATTGGCAATGTGAATTTTGTTGGTTATGTGAATGTTACAAAAGATATACTTGATGACTTTGCTGTTTTCGGAAAAGAAGGTGTTGAAGTTGGTGGGATTGTAGGTGCTGCTACTGTTGAAAGTGACACTAAACTTATTTTTAATGGTGGCATGAATGGAAAGGGGAAAGGTTTTGCCCGTTGCCAAGGATCTATTGAGTCGAAATATCTGAACGAAGTGACCTCCATAAGTTGGGGTGACATTTCTATTGCAAAAAGCATAATGAATAGTACGGTTAAGACCAAAGGCAAGGTTGATGTTCCTAATGGGTCAATTATTGGCGGTGAAGTCTCAGCTCTTATGGGAATTGATGTTGGTGTCGTAGGGTCGGATTTAGGTACAATGACCAGCTTGATTGCTGGGCAGGATTATGAATTAGAAGACCGCATCAAGGCCTTTGAATCTCAGCTTTTAGAAATTGGCCACGAAATTGATCGAATTGACCGTATAATAGGTCCCATATTGGCCAATAAGGATAAGCTTATGAGCCTTCCTCTGGATAAGAAAAAAGCCATTAAAGGTTTGTTGGAACAGCTGAAGCACTATAAGGAAGAGCAGGGCCGTATCAGAATTGAATCAGAAGCCTTGCAAAAAGAGTCTGCAAAGGTTTGTGTGAAGGAAATTCGAGTTCGCAAAATTTTATATAGCGGAGTTCGTATTACCATCGGCAATTGCAAGAAACTGATAAAAATGGAAATTAAAGGGCCTGTCCGGCTCAGAGAAGATCAGGAAAATGATACAATTTCTATAACCAATTTGACACTTTAATCATTTGACAGTCGTAAGCGAATCAATCATATCCTTACTTATCGAAAAAGGCTATGCCCTCGAAGAAGATATAAGCGAGGTGCAAAAAAGGTCAGAGAGCAGTGGCGATAGTTTTGAGGCTGTCTTGCTTAAAAGTGGAACTGTCACAGGTAAACAATTTGCAGAATGTTTGGCTGAAGAGTATGGCTTAGAGTCTATTGGTAATGATACGATATTGGTGGGAAGTCCAGCTGCAACAGAGCTTGTGAGTTTGGAATACGCACGTTCTAAGTGTGTTTTGCCCTTGAAAGTAATCAATAGTCAGTTAGTGGTTGCAGTAGCCGATCCTTCTGACTTAAGCATTGTGGATGATTTGTCTTTCATGAGCAAGGGACTGCATATCGTTTGTAAGGTCGGTCCTCGAGATGCTATTCAAAAAGGAATTGGTGATAGTTATGGTGGCAGTGAAGCCGATGTGGATAACTTGTTGCGTGCCAATGAGGACGTGGAGGTTAAGAGTGATGATGTTGAGGATGTTCAAGATGATGATGCTCCCGTTATTGCTTTAGTTAATGCCATTATTGCCAATGCTGTCAAAATGCAGGCAAGTGATATTCATATTGAGTCTATGGAAAATAGTATTCGAGTCCGATATCGCATTGACGGTAAATGTATTGTCCTCGAAAGACCTCCAAAAAGGCTTCAGGGTGCTTTGTTTGGCCGGATTAAATTGATGGCAAGAATGGATGTGGCAGAAAAGAGAAAACCTCAAGATGGCCCCATAAAACTTAAAGTTGAAGGTCGCAATATTGATTTACGTGTCAGTACTTTGCCTAGTTCTTTTGGCGAAAGTATTGTGATGCGGATTTTGGATAAAGAGTCTGTGATGAAAGGGGTGGATCAGCTAGGGTTTCACGCATCTGATTATGGTGAGTTTCAAGAACTTATAAAAAGACCAAATGGGATTGTTTTAGTGACTGGCCCAACGGGTAGTGGCAAAACAACCACGCTCTATGCGGCTTTGAATGAGAAAAACAAGTCTAATGTCAAAATTATTACGGCTGAAGACCCTGTGGAATATAATGTTTCTGGGATTAACCAGATTCAGGTCAACCATCAAATTGGCTTAGATTTCGCTAGAATACTGCGGGCTATGTTAAGGCAGGCGCCAAATGTTATCCTTGTAGGTGAGATTCGTGACTTGGAAACGGCAGAGGTGGCAATTGAAGCATCGTTGACTGGACACTTGGTTTTCTCCACTCTACACACAAATGATGCCCCCTCTTCAGTCACAAGACTTATCGATATGGGTATAAAACCCTATCTCGTCAGTGCTTCTGTGATTGCTATCCTTGCCCAGCGTCTTATTAGATTAAACTGCACAAAATGCAAAGAGGAATATGTGCCTACTCAAAATAAATTGATTGCAGCAGGAATTACCGATGAAATGATGGAAGGGAAGAAATTCTATCGTGGCAAGGGTTGTGTGGCTTGTAATCGAACTGGGTATAAAGGACGAATTGGCATTTATGAATTATTAAGGCTGAGTTCTGAGCTCAGGACTGCTATTTTTAATAATGAGCCTTCACATATTTTACGGGAAATTGCAATCAAATCGGGTATGCACACCCTCTTGATGGATGGGGTGCGAAAAGTATTTGCTGGGATTACATCAGTTGAAGAAGTTTTGAGAGTGGCTAAAAGTTCGGAATAATTATGCAATCAAATACCTATCTATATATTATTATCGTCTCAATTCTGGTTGGCGGTTTTTCTGGATTTCTGGGTTATACTCAGACTGAAGAGAATCGTAAAGTCTCTCAGGAGATCATGAAACAGAAGAGTAAGCTCACTATCGAAGAGAAGAACGTCGAAGATAATAAAAACAAAATAGAGAAGTTATCTTTGAAACATCGAAATCTACAAAGTAAGGTACGCGGTCGCGAAAAAGACTTTCGTGTCCACCAAGGAACCCAAGTGCTTCTTGCGGATGTACATAGTCAGCTTGAAAGAAGTAGTCAATTTCAGAAAGATAAGTATCAGAGACTTCAAGGTGGTATTATTGATATTCAAGATCAACTTCAGGAAGATATTTCTGATTTAGATCGTGATATTGAACGAGTGGAGTCTAACCATACAAGAGAGATGGATCGTTTAAAGGAAAGACAGGGTTTTATCGTCAATCAGAATGACAAAGAGAAAAAAGAAAATATGAAGCTTAAGTCTCAACTTGAAACTGATATTGAATTGAACCAAAACCTATTGCGACAAAAAAATAACCTTTCTCCTCAATACTTAAAAAGTCCATGGGTTGTGGGAAAAGTTATGTCATATATCGAAAGTGAGAATAAAATTATACTTAATTTTGGTTCAGCAGCTGGCTTAAAAAGAAATATTAAGCTTCATGTATTTTCTTCTTCATTGGGAGGCCAGCGTTCCTATAAAGGTTTCTGTGTCGTAAGGGATGTGGACGATATGGTGAGTACGGCTGTTATGATTGAAAAAAGAGGTGTCATGACCGATCCGGTACGTGGTGATTTTGTGGGCAGCATAATCTATAAAGAACAAGGCCTAAAATTTTATTTGGCTGGAGATTTTCGTTATAAATACAGTAAAAGCGAATTAACTGATTTTATTAATTACTATGGTGGAGAGACTGTAGAGGACCTTACGAATGAGGTTGACTTTTTTATACAAGGTAATTTGGCTGATAATGATGTGCCTCGTGCAACTTCTCTGGGCATAACAATTATAGATGAAGAACTGTTTTCCACATATCTAGGTGAATAATGGCTAATTATTATTATCGAGGAAGAGCTCCATACCCTTTTATCTTACTATGGGTAAGTATAGCTTTGATTTTAGGGATTGGTGGACTGTTTTTCTTTTTTGTGAGTTATGCTGTCGTTAGTGAAAGTAGAGCCGAAATTGTAGCGCTGGAATCTCGAATTCATTCCTTGCAAAGGGAGCAGAGTGGTACAAATTTAGAAGCTGCAGATAAAGCTATACGAACATATTTTACTCAAAAAGGAGGGATTGGGGATAAGGAGAATTTAATGAAATCTCTTCTTGAGAATGCTCAATTCGGTTACGAATATGCTCATTTAGTTATTGATATGGATAGAGAAGGGAAAAACGCCGACGATATTATTGCTGAGTTATCTAAGTATCATATTGAAGGGCAGTCCAGAAGAATTGTTTATGAAGAAAATATGATAGCCTACTATGAAGGTATTCTCTCAGGTTTTCAGGATAATCAGGAAGTCTTGAATACCATGTCTCAAGACCCCAAAATACCCAATGATATCAAACGAGCTGTTAAGGCAGAGGATTATGAGCCCGGTATTGGCCTGAAACAAAAACTTGCGACTATTGAAGGTGATCTTGGTAATGTGCAAACAACATTAGCATCTCTTGAAAACACTAAACGTGACAATATGGAGAAGACGACCCAGAAATTTAATGAAAAAATCAAAATCTTCCCCACGCTTAAGGCACAGTACTTTGATAAAATGAATAGTTTTGATGAGAAAAATGCCAAATTTATCGAAATGCAGAATGAAGCGTGGGCAGGTTTTTTAAATAAAACCAAAAACATGGTTGAAGAAAGACGTAGGGAAGAAGTTACATTGTTTAACCTTGGAAGCCGCTTAAATCAACTGAGTGATTTATTGACCACTAAAGAAGCAGGTAAGGATTGGATTCCTCCTCTTGACTTAATTGATGGAGAGATTTTGTCCATTGATGCTAGTATGAATATTGCTATTATCAATATTGGGCGTCGTCATGGCTTGCGTTTAAATCAAGGCTTTGATGTGTTCCATGCTAAGGGTGATACTCTGCAGCAGAGAAAAGGTCGCTTGGAGGTCGTTCTTTTAGACGGCGAAATGTCTGTTTGTAAAATCACAGCATCAGAACAATTGGATCCAATGACCGTAGGCGATAAAGTGGCTAATGGTGAAGATGATAAACCTTTTGACCGTAAAATTAAGCCGACTTATGTGTTGCGTGGTCGTTTTATTACCAGCTTCCCTAAGTCTTTAATAGAGTACATGATCCGTCTTTCTAATGGTACTATTGATAATGACATTACCAAGAAAGTAAAATATGTTGTGATGGGAGATAAAGCTGATGCGGAAGCTGTCGCTTTGTGCACCCAATTAGGTGTTAGAATTATTCGATCAAGAGATCTACCTGCTCATTTTAACCTATCTGATGAGGAGGTTGTGAAACTACAAGAGGGACGTTGGGATTAACAAAATGAACACTCAGCTTTTACGGTGTCTGATAATTAGTTGTTTACTGACTTTCTCCATCAGTGCCACGGCTGCTGATGATCTAGAAATTCAGGTTAGCTATGAAGATGAGCTAGTCTTAAATACAAGTAGTGTCCAAGCACCTCTAGGTTGTGATATTTGGCTATCACGAGATGAACAGAAAAGCTGGATTATGATTGGCAAAACCTTTTCGCAGGGTGCTATTTATAAATACCCTAGCCGTCAAAAAGGCTTGCATGAATTTCATTTTCATGCTAGGAAAAACAATAATGATACCACAAGGCCTGCTGCTGGAGCTGAAGTTCATGCACGCATGCTCATAAAGGAATTAGAAAAGTTTAACCCCAATATACTTTATAGTAATAATAGAGTCTTGAGTATTGCATATGAAGTGATGGACGAAACCCGTTCTTCGGATAGTTCTTTTGAATCATGGCTATATGTAACGAAAAATAGTGGCTTGACCTGGGACCTTTATGGTGTGGATGGTGACTCTGTAAGCCCTGTTGAATTTGTCACAAACTCTGATGGTCTCTTTGGTTTTAAAGTCATATCTGCTGATATTTCTGGTCAAAAAGAAGCTGCGCCAAGTCCAGGGGTAGCTCCTGAAATCCTTGTGCGTATCGATACCGTTGCTCCAGAAGTGGCAATTCTTGCCCCCCAACCATATGATTTATGGGAGTCTGGTACAACAAGAGAGGTTAAATGGCAAGTGAAGGATGAGGCTATTGCAGAAGAAGAGTGCGTGACCTTAAGCTACTCTATTGGTCGTGATGATGATTGGGTTTTATTAGCAGACAAATTGCCTTTGTCAGGAAGTTATACTTGGAATATTCCAGAGTCAGAAAACGGCAGAGTCTTTATTCGTGCTACTGCAGTGGACAGATCGAAAAATTATGGTACTTCACCAAGGGTTGATGCTTTTTTTACTCGTAATATTTTAGAAGAGCTATTAAGCTCTGAAGTGAAGGAACAGGCCAATATTTACTACGAAGCAGGAACTATCTGTAGAAAGAATAGTGATTTTAATAAAGCTGTGAAGTACTTTAGGCTTTGCTTGCAGCTCAACCCCTATCATATTCGTGCTCATAATGATATGGGTATTAGTTTGTTGAGGCTGCAGGAACATAAAGAAGCCTTCCAGCATTTTGAATTGGGGCTAAAGTATTCACCCTCCAATGAAAAATTACTTCTGAATATGGCTAAATTATACATGGATCACCAACAGTACGCTCCAACTGAGAAGCTACTTGCCCGTTTAACTGGCTTGTACCCAAAGTCTGGAGAAGCACTGTGGCTTGCATCTGAATATGGTGTGGTGACGGGGCAAATAGCTTTGGCGAGGAAGTATTGGAAACGCCTTGTGCAAACAGTTCTCCCAGAGGCGAGCATAGGACAAAAATATCAGCAGTTGGCCAAGAAGAAATTAGGTGAGACCAGTATTGGAGCCGCTCATTCTGATTATAAGGGTTTGGTTCTTGGTGGTATTGAGTAAGCCACTAGGCAAAATATCATAAACCTCAACCACTTACCATCATCACTTTCAACTTCCGCTTGCCCCTCTTTAGGCTTCGGACTTTTCAGGTCTAGCCAGCGGGAAATTTCTTTTTCAGCATTAAACTGGAAAGGAATATGAGTAGAAAAACTACCCCTATGGCATGATGGCTTAGTGAGAATAAGAAGAAAGCTTCTAGGGCGCTAAAAGCCGTTACTAAGAGGGATACGAAGTGAATAGATCCAATCACCGAATTAATGTCTTTTTTGCCCAGTAAAAGTACTAGATTTGGCATAAACCATAAGAATCCAAGCATTAAACTGAAGGGGGCTAAGCACATAGAGCTCAAGGTTAGCATGATAACGCATTTGGCCTGACTCTTTTTGATGCCATCTTCGCCTTTGGAGCATTCCATAATATATTGCACATGAAAAAAGAGCCCTAAACCGGGTAAAAGCAGTATGGGCTGTTCCATAAGAAGAAATAACCCTATGCCCATGGAGTAATTAAAAAAGCGACATAAGCCCATGCTTAATCCTGAGAATAATTGATGGCTTTTGAAATAGAAATTGTAGCTAAAGATTGAGACCAAAAGGCCAAGGGCCATAAGGAAATGGCTCAGCCCACAGATTGCTGCAAGACCTAAAGAGATCAGGCATAAACATAAGCAAACAAGAAGTGCTTGTTTAAGACCTAGTATTCCTGACGGAAGAGGTCTGTCTGGGCGGCGCACTCGGTCACGATTTAAGTCGGCAATATCATTGAGGCCCATGCCTGCGCAGTAGAAAAAGGCTCCCGCGAGACCTAATAATATGCAGGAGCTTAGAGGCAGCTCAGCTAGGATGCAGCCTAATAAACTTCCTGTTAAGGCTGAAGGCATGCCTGAAATACGAAAGAATTGAAGCCAGGGTAGTATCAAGACGATTATTTTGTGTCTGTAAATGGGGATCATTATGACTTGCTGAAATAATGGCAAGTCTGTGCTAGAGGGGTAGGAAATGTGCTGGTTGGGCCAGATTGTGAATAGCGCCAATATCTGATTCTTTATATTCGATATAAACTTTCCATGAATGGATGAATCACCACTAATCTGTTTGTAAGAGAGCAGGAAGCTTTAATCTGTTCCTAGCATTTAATCCGTAGAATTATCATGAAAACACCTCTTTTTTTATCATTACTACCTCTGTTTTTAATGAGTTGTGGTGGCCCTTCTGGGGATAAAGAAAAAGCACATTTAAAGAATAATCGTGTTGTGGACATAGAGCTGGAGGTCGAAGAAAAAGGTGAACTTGATCCTATTGCCAACCAAGGTGCTATCAAAGGTGGAAGCATAAGTACATGGCAGGGCTCATTCCCCAAATCCCTTAATATGTTTTTGGACTATAACCGTTTTTCAATTCAAGTCTGTGAATTGCTTTTTGAGCCTATGGCAGAGTTGCATAGTGAAGAAAATCGATTCATCGGTGTCTTGGCAGATAAATGGGATGTTTCTGAGGATCAAATGCAGTTTACTTTCCATATTCACCCTAAGGCAAAGTGGAGCGATGGTAAGGATATTACCGCTGAGGATGTGGTCTTTTACTATGATACCATTATGAATCCTAAGAATCTCACATCCCTTTTTCGCGTTCATTATAAGTATATTGAGCGTCCCGAAGCCTTAGACCAAAAAACTGTCCGTGTCAAAGCAAAAACTAAACACTGGAGTAACTTTCAAACAGCCACAACTCTGGTTGCTTTGCCAAAACATGATATGGAAGGGAAGAATTTTAATAAGATCAATTTTGATATCCCTGTTGTGAGTGGGCCTTATCAAATAGACAAGGTCCAAAAAGGGCGTTCAATTGCACTAAAGAGAAGAGGGGATTGGTGGGGGAGAGTTAAGAAGTATTCTTTAGGCAAGTATAACTTTGATCATATCCTTTTTAAATCAATGGACGATCAGACTAAGACTCTTGAATACCTTAAAAAAGGAGACTTAGATTTATATCCCATCTATTCCTCAAAGATATGGGCTATCCAAACTGATTTTCCAGCAGTTCAAAAAGGTTGGGTTGTGAGGCAAAATATTTTTAATCATGAGCCCAAGTCCTTTCAAGGGATGGCCATTAATTTGCGAAAAGATAAATTTAAAGACCGCAGAGTCAGGCTTGCCTTGGCGCATTTGCTTAATCGGAAGTTAATGAACGATAAATTTATGTATAATGAGTATTACTTACTGAATTCATACTTCCCAGATTTGTACCCAGAGCTTTTAAATCCCAAGACTCCTTTAATTCAATTTGACTCTGACAAAGCACGGGAGCTTTTTTCTCAAGCTGGCTGGAAGGTCAATCAAATGGGTAAGTTGGAGAAAGACGGACAAGTCTTTAAAATCAATTTCATGCATCATTCCCCAGATTTAAGGCATATTAATCGTTATAAAGAGGATCTTGAGTCAGTTGGAATAGAGGTTAGTATTGAAACCTTGAGTTATTCCACGATTCAGAAAAGAATCGATAATCACGATTTTGACTTACATTGGCGCAATTGGGGAGCTGTTAGGTTGAGAGATCCAGAAGCATTATGGTCATCAAAAGAAGCTCATGAGGTTTCGACTAATAATATCGCAGGTTTAGAAAATGCAGAGGTGGATGCTTTAATTGAAAAGCAAAAAACTGAAATGGATATCAATAAACGCAATGAAATCTTACGTGAGATAGATGCCATTCTCGTTAAAGAGATTCCTTATGTTCTTATGTGGGGGGCTCCTTCAGCTCGTTTGCTTTATTGGAATAAATTTGGCACTCCTAAGTATGTGTTGGATAAATTTAACCAAGAGGAGGAGGTGACAACATACTGGTTTGTAGACCCAGCTAAAGAGAAAAAATTGCAGCAAGCCATAGCCGCAGGGCAGACTCTTCCTAAAGAGCCGGGGAAAGTTATTTATCCTTAATGAGAATCTATGTTTTAAGGCGACTTTTATTAATGATCCCAACTTTAATTGGGATTAGCTTGGTTTGTTTTATTCTCATTCAATTTGTTCCCGGTGGGCCAGTAGAACAACTGATTTCTAAGTTGCAAGGGGCAGGCTCTCTTTCTGGTGCATCTTCTTCTGAAATGCGTATTAGTGCTGAAGAAATTGAAAATATAAAGTCATATTATGGTTTTGATAAGCCAGCTCATATTCGTTTTTTACAGTGGCTTAAGAATATTTGCCAATTAGATTTTGGTGATTCTTATTTTTACGAAGAGCCCGTTCTTGATGTGATTGTCGCTCGCTTTCCCATTTCGCTATTTTTTGGACTCAGCTCATTTTTCTTATCTTATCTTGTTTGTATCCCTTTGGGAATTAAGAAAGCGGTAAAACATGGGAGCTTATTTGATGTTTTAAGTTCATCACTCGTGTATATCGGCTATGTGATACCTGCTTATGCTCTGGGAATATTGCTGATTATTTATTTTGCCGGAGGAAGTTTTTGGAACTTTTTCCCGATGACAGGTATTGTCTCTGATTATCATGATAGTCTTTCGCCTTTTAATCAAATCCTGGATTTTCTGCATCATATGGTGCTGCCTATGATTTGCTATATGTTGGGTGAATTTGCTGTACTAACGATTCTTATGAAGAATAGTTTACTAGAAGAAATCAAAAAAGACTATATGCGAACTGCCATTGTAAAAGGCTCCCCCTTCAACCGTGCTGTTTTTAAGCATGCTTTCCGTAATGCTCTTATTCCCATTGCAACGCGAGTTTCAGAAATATTTACCGTCATGTTTGCAGGAGCCTTGTTAATCGAAAAGGTTTTCGATATTGATGGCATGGGGCTTCTTTTTTATAATTCCATCGTAAACCGTGACTATAACGTGGTTATGGGGATGATTTTTCTCATGAGTATCATGAGCTTGTTGGGGAAATTATTTTCCGATATCCTTTATGCCGTCATAGATCCGAGGATTCGTTTTAAATGAGAATCTTTTCGGACCTCACTCAAGCTCGTCTAGTGCGTTTTCGCAAAATGCGCCGGGCTTACTATTCTTTTTGGGTTTTATCAGTCGCTTACATATTCTCACTTCTAGCGACTTTGCTAGTTAATGATCGACCCATATACTTCTCCTACCAAGGAGAAAGTTACTTTCCCATTTTTTGCCATTATACAGAACAGGATTTTGGTGGTCAGTATTTAACGGAAGCGAATTATAACAATTTACTGCAAAATGAACACTTTCTTGACAAGGCCTCCTCTATTATCTCTCCGCCAATTTATCAGAACCCTCTACGTAGTCATTTATACTTAGAAGACGCTCCGCCTCATGCTCCTTCATGGGATCATTGGCTAGGAACGGATGAAAGTGCGCGGGATGTATTGGCTCGACTCATATATGGCTTTAGGAACTGCATGAGTTTTTCCTTGCTGCTTACCATAGCCATTGCTATATTGGGTATTCTAATAGGAGGCATTCAAGGCTATGCAGGAGGCCTAACTGACCTCATATCCCAGCGTTTAATTGAAATTTGGGCATCATTGCCTTTTTTATATGTTGTCATCATTATTGGCTCCATATATGAAAGGGGCTTTTTTATGTTGGTTGCCATATTGGCTCTTTTTTCTTGGATTGGACTCTCATATTATATGCGTGCTGAATTCTTGAAATTAAAGAATATGAATTACATCAGGGTGGCCCGTGCTTTAGGTTTGAGTAAAACTCGTATTTTCTTTAAGCATATTTTACCCAATGGTTTAACGCCTGTAGTGACTTTATTGCCTTTCTCGCTTATTGGCGGGATATCAGCTTTAACATCACTGGATTTTCTTGGCTTTGGTTTGAATCCACCAACCCCTTCATGGGGAGAGTTGCTTTCGCAAGGCTTAAAGAATCTCCACGCTCCTTGGATTACGGTTTCAACTGTTTGTGCTTTATTTATTACCCTCATGCTGGCCGCTTTTATTGGTGAAGGAGTGAGGGAAGCTTTTGACCCTAAAGGGGATGAAAAGTAAAATGGGCAAGTTATTAGAAGCCAAGAACCTCTCCATTGCTCTTCCAGAAGATGGTGGGCAAGTTATTCTTACTGAAGGGATTTCTTTTGACATTCAGAAAGGTGAGGTTTACTCCTTGGTCGGTGAATCTGGTTGTGGCAAGACAATTACGGCTTTATCATTGCTTAATGTGCTGCCAACGGCCAATGCAAGTATGCTGACTGGTGAGGTCCTCTTTAACGATCAGGATTTGCTGAAACTTCCTGAAAAAGACCTATGTAAAATTCGCGGAAAAGACATCGCCGTTATTTTTCAAGAACCATCCTCAGCCATGAATCCATTGATGAAAGTTCGGGCTCAGCTAGAAGAATGTTATCTACTGCACCAATTAGAGGTTAACCACGAAGCCATTGATCTGATGTTGAAAGAGGTTGGTTTTGCTGATCCTGAGAGGGTGTTAAATTCTTATCCACATGAGCTTTCAGGTGGAATGTTGCAGCGTGTGATGATCGCCATGGCTTTGCTTCTTAAGCCTAAATTGATTATCGCAGATGAACCAACGACTGCTTTGGATGTGACGATTCAAGCCCAGATTATGGACTTGCTGGATCGCCTGCGCAGAGAACATGATGTCAGTATTTTACTCATTACTCATAATTTAAATTTAGTTGCCCAGTATTCCGACCGGGTGGCTGTGATGTATGCCGGCAGGATGGTTGAGGAGGCTGGTGTTGAAGAATTTTTCGCAAAGCCTTGTCATCCCTATTCAAAGGGATTGCTTAGGGCTTTGCCTAAAATGGGCAGTGCTGTCAGTACTTTAGAGCCCATACAAGGCCAAGTCCCTCTGCCTAAGAACTTTGTGCCTTCTTGTCGCTTCGCCGATCGATGTTCTCAAGTGGTCGAAAGTCAATGCTGTTCTGCTCCCATAGCTTTTAAGGAGGTTGGCCCTCAGCATAAAGTCGCATGTGTTTTGGAGCAGAAATGATGAATTTGCTTGAAGCTCATGACATTGAAAGCTATTTTGATATCCGAGGAGGATTATTCGGGCGCATTCAATCTTATGTGAAAGCGGTAAACGGAGTGTCCCTGAATGTTGGTGAAGGGGAAATTGTCTCTGTTGTTGGTGAGTCGGGTTGTGGAAAAAGTACTTTAGGCCTAGCTTTATTGGGCTTACAGAAAATCCGTAGTGGCTCTCTTTCTTTTCAGGGAGAATCCATCAATGTGAATGATTTTAAAAGTTGGCAAGGGCTTCGCAAGGATTTACAGATTATCTTCCAAGACCCCTATACTTCTCTTAACCCTAGATTGACTATTTATGAATCCTTATCTGAGCCTCTATTGCTCCATGGCATATGTAAGAAAAGCGAGCTAAAAGACAAGGTTGGCTATCTATTGGAACAAGTAGAACTGAAGCCTGAAATGATGGACCGTTTTCCTCATTCCTTTTCTGGGGGACAACGACAGCGGATTTGTATTGCTCGCGTGTTGGGTATTGAGCCCAAACTCATTGTTTGCGATGAAATTGTTTCAGCTTTGGATGTCTCTGTGCAGGCGCAAATTTTAGAGTTACTCCTTAAACTCAAAGAGTCCCATAATCTATCTCTCTTATTTATCTCCCATGATTTGGCTGTCGTAAGAGCAATCAGTAGACGTATATATGTAATGTACCTGGGACGCGTGGTCGAAGAAGGGCCATCGGAGATGCTTTTTCATCAGCCAAAACACCCCTATACTAAAGCTTTGCTTGACTCCATACCTACATTAGATCGGAGCAGGCGTCCAGTACTCCTAGAAGGTGAAGTGCCTTCTCCGACGAACTTGCCTACAGGCTGTGCTTTTGCGAGCCGTTGTAAATATAAAAGTGAAAAATGTGGAGAACTCCCACAACGAAGTGGTCTTGATGACCAGTCTTATTATTGCCATAATCCTTTGAACTAACTTATAGAATCATAATACAATGAAAAAAACACTTATATCCTACCTGCTCACTTTTGTTTTTCTCATATCAAGTGCTTATAGCCTAGATATTCCAGCGAAACATGAACTAGATAAGCGAGAGTATCGCCGTTTTGTTTTAGATAACCAGCTCAAGGTCTTATTAGTCAGTGATCCTGAGATGAATACCTCGGCAGCAGCCATGGATATTCAGGTGGGTTCTTTAAGTGACCCTAGAAACCGACAAGGTTTAGCTCATTTTCTCGAACATATGCTTTTTCTTGGCACTCGTAAGTTTCCCGATGTAGATGAATATGGAAAGTACCTTAAATCTCGCGGGGGTTACTCCAATGCTTTCACTGCTGGTGATCACACAAACTATCATTTTCAGGTGCACCACGATGCCTTTGAAGGCGCTTTGGACCGTTTTTCTCAGTTTTTCATCGCTCCTTTATTTAATCCTGACTACACAGATAAAGAAATAAATGCAGTCAATAACGAGCATATGAAGAACCTTCAAAATGATATGTGGAGAAAATATAACTTAATGAACACACTCTACCGAAAAGATCACCCAGCCAATCACTTTTCCACAGGAAATGCTAAAACCTTAGAAGGTGTGGATAGTGCCGAATTTAAAGAGTTTTATCAGCAATACTATAGTTCCAATCGTATGGGTTTGGTCCTTGCTAGTAAGAAAAGTCTAGATTGGATGGAATCGATGGTGCGTAAATACTTTACTGAAGTCAAGAATCATGATTTAGAGAAAATCAAATTCCCTACAGACTATTTACCTGAAAAGAAAACTTTTCGTTTAGTTAAAGTGAAGCCCATCAAAGATATAAGGACTTTAGAAATTGATTTTCCGCTCCCAGGGACTTTAGAGTATTATGCTAGTAAACCGACTCAACTGATTGGGCACTTATTGGGCCATGAAGGTAAAGGTAGTTTGCTGTCTTTACTCAAAGCAGAAGGTCTAGCCACAGGTTTATCTGCTGGGGGCTATAGTGCTACGGCTGATTATGGCTCTCTCTCTATTAACGTTTCACTCTCAGAAAAAGGTTTAGAAGAGTATGCTCGCGTTGTTAAATTCTGCTTTTCATATATCAATATGATGAAAGCAAATGGTTACGTAAAACAGGCTTTTGAAGAATCTAAAACAATGGCTAAACTTAATGAAGTTTATGCCAATAGAGGAGAAGGCACGGGCTTAGCAGCAGACTTAGCGGGGAATTTGAATCGCTATCCACTTGAAGTCGCAGAGAGGGTTTCGTTTATTTTCGAAAAGGAAAACCCTGAGGCCTATCAGAAAATACTCTCGTATCTCCGTCCAGATAATATGATATGTGTTCTTACGGGAAAGAATTTGGAGACCGACAAAAAAGAAAGTATTTATGGCACAGAATATTCATTCAGCGAAAATGAGGATTTTTATAAAGAATTACTCAAAGTGACAGAGCACCCCCAATTGTCTATGCCAGCCGCAAATCCTTTTTTGCCTAAGAATGCTAATAGTCTTTCAGAAAGACCTGTGCAAATTTTGAATTACCCTGGGGTTGATTTATGGTACTCTCAAGATACGCAATTTAAGCGTCCTAAAGTTTCTCTTCTGTATCATCTCCGTCTGTCGAAAGCGAAAACTTCTTTGCGTTTTTCTACCATGTTGGATATATACAGTGCAGTTGTCCGTGAACAATTAAACGAGCTTGCTTACCCTGCTTCCCAAGCTGGCTTGCATTACAGTGTCTCTGCAGACTTAGCAGGTATTAATATTATTGTCAGCGGCTATAATGATTCGGCGCCTATTTTACTTAAAGAAATCAGTAAAGAATTATTGAATATCCATATCGATGAAGTGAGATTTAACAATATTAAAGACCGTATGATCAGAGGTTGGCGAAATTTTGAAAAAGACGCAGCTTACAAAATTATTCGTATGGTCTCAAGACAGTTTCATCGTGAGCATGTTTTTCCATATGCTATAAAAGCAAATGAATTAGAGAATATTACTCTAATAGACTTA
>JADGBV010000399.1 GCA_015231345.1 Planctomycetota bacterium | reverse complement strand
TATACTTAATGCCTAATGCATAAATATACTTTCAAATAGACTATCAATCAGTTTATACGAAAATCAATATGAATCACATCATCCTCAACTCAGCACATGAGTCAGGCCCTACATTAAACTGTCACTATAGTCAGATAGAAGATCTCTATGCACAAGACAACACGCACCACACTTGGCTTAAATCCCTCAGCCCTCAAATACAATGGGCATGCCCTCTGCAAACTCATAGTAAAACAATCTACGATTTAGACCTAGGCTTTCAAAGTCAACCAGAAGCTGATGCACTCATCACCTCGTCACCCAACTTAGGTATTGCCATTTGGGGCAGTGACTGCCCAGGCCTCATCATTAATTGTGGCGACGGTCACTTTGGCGCAGCACACTGCGGCTGGAGAGGAATCGCTGCGAATCTCCCAACCTTATTATGTGGAGCCCTTCGTGAAAAAAGTAGTTTTCCCACTTCCCAATGGAGCGCATATATAGGCCCAGGCATTTGCCAGGATTGCTATGAAGTTGATCAGCCAGTCCTAGCTTCTTTTTCCTGGCCCAAAGCCAGTCTTAAAAAAGTCAATTCAACTAAAGCCCTCTTAGATTTACGCATGGCAATCAGTTGCCAATGTCAGTTATTGGGCATAGAAAAAATCACCATTAGTCCCATTTGCACGGCAGAAAATTCAAATCACCATAGCTACCGCCAAAGTGGGGCTGGGCGAAATAACCTTATGGCAGTGTATTGCTAAAATAACCATGAAATAGTGCAAAGAAAAAATAAATAAGCAAAAATAAAATAAAAAAACGTTAGATTTTTGATTCTCAGGTTTACTTAAGACTATAATGGCGTTCTTCACGCCTCTCACTCTTAAAATCCATGAATCTAAATCAGCCAATCAACGAAGGTGAAAAAATTCTCCTGGCAACCCAGGGAAACAAAGAAGCTTTTAGTGTCTTAGTGGAAATCTATCAAGCACGCCTAAGAGCTTTTGCAGCGAAATACGTCGACAACAGTGAAGAGGTTTTTGACCTCGTGCAAGAAGCTTTTCTGGATGCTTATACCCATATGGGTAAGTTTGAGCCCGAAAAGGAATTTGGCCCTTGGATACGGACTATTCTGAAAAATCGTATCATGAATCATTTCCGCTCCAAAAAAATTCGCAGAAATATCCAATTATCCATTGTTGACGAGGCCATCTTGGAGAAAATGAGTGAGGCCAAAGATGATGAATTCTGCGAAGATAAAGTTCTGAGCCTAAAAGACTGCGTGAGTCAATTGAGAAAGCAGCATCAAGACCTCATCCAATGGCGTTATGCCGATAAGGTTCCCGTTAAAGACCTCGCCTACTCATTAAAACAGTCTGCATCAGCAATCTCTATGAAGCTCATGCGCATCCGTGAAATCCTCAGGACTTGCATGAATGGAAAACTTGGGGATGTGAAAGCATGAACCTTATCTCACTCGACCTCCTCATCAACTCCTACTTGGATGGCGACATAGAAACAAAGGAAGCCAAAGAGTTGGCCAGCATTATCCGCAGCTCTTCCAAGCAGTCTCAATGGATCATGGACGAATTAGCCATGCGAGGTTGGCTTGCTCAAGCATTGAATTCAATTCCTGCCAATAAATTCAAACAGAGCTTCTTAGAAAGACTCAATGCAGAAGAGGATTCAAGTGATTTTCTTAAAGAATTCGAACGCCGTCAGGCCACAGGAGATCATCACACAATTAGCTATACCCCTCCTAACAGCTTATCGAAAATATTGATCTTCACTCAAGCTGCGTTGCAACAATTTAACTTTAGACTCAACTATATATTTCTTGCAGCCATCGTTTTAATACCTTGCTTATGGTTTAGCTTCTCATATATAAACACGAACAAAGGATCTTCTATCGTCACAGAAAGTGGTCCAGGAGTCCAACTCATCCGCAAGAATCAATCACTTTCGCTCCAAAAAGGAACAAGCTTAACGGCAGGTGACCGCCTCATCACCCCCCTATCGTCCGGCGTATTCATTAACATCAACGAAGGGTGTCAACTATCACTCAAAGCCTCAAGCGAGTTGTCATTTGTGCCCCTACACCCCGCAAGATTTCATAACAAGCAAGGCAACCTTGTCTTAGAAAAAGGGGATCTAGAAATGAAAAATAACCGGAGCACTGAATCACCCCTCCTGTCGACGTCTCATTTAGAGCTTGAACTACAATATGGAGCCGTTGAACTTTCCACCACACAGTCTTCCAGCCTTGTTAAGGTGCTTCAAGGAGTCTGTCACATCAATGAAAGAGGGCGCTTGGGTCAACATACTTTATTCGGTGGGCAATACTTTTTAATTAATTCCCAAGGTCTCATTGAGAAAAATAATACAAGCATGAATCATTTAACGCATTTTAAGAAATAGGGATAACAATGTCTGAAGATATGGAAAAAGCCAAGCAGATCGTCACTGCTGTCGACAATATTCGCTTGGAAATGAGCAAAATCATCGTAGGTCAAGATGACGTTTTCAAACAATTAATGATCTCACTTTTTTCTGGAACTCATTGCTTTATGGTAGGAGTCCCTGGATTGGCCAAAACGTTAATCGTTTCCACCTTAGCTCGCGTTATGCAACTTTCTTTCAAGCGTATCCAATTTACCCCAGACCTCATGCCATCGGACATCACAGGAACTGATATTATTCAAGAAGATACAGAAACTGGCAAGCGCCAATTCGTCTTTAACCAAGGCCCCATTTTTGCCAATATGGTCCTGGCGGACGAAATCAACCGCACACCACCAAAGACTCAAGCTGCACTCTTAGAAGCCATGCAGGAAAAACAAGTGACAGCTGCAGGCCAAACCTTTAAGCTCGAAAAACCTTTTTTTGTTCTCGCCACCCAAAACCCCATCGAGCAAGAAGGAACATACCCTTTGCCAGAAGCCCAATTAGACCGTTTCATGTTGAATATATTCGTCGACTACCCCAGTGAACAGGAAGAAATGCTTATTCTCAAAAACACGACGGGCATAAGCCAAACCGAACTAAAACCAGTCTTGAATGCTCAGGACATCATCAGTCTACAGGAGATTGTTCGCAAAGTTCCTGTGGGGGATCATGTTTTTCAGTACGCTTTAGACTTAGTACGCAGGACTCGCCCTAGTGAAAACGACGCGCCAAAAATTGTCAAAGAATATTTAGAAATCGGCGCTGGCCCTCGTGCTGGCCAGAACCTCATTCTAGGCGCTAAAGCCTATGCACTTATGCAAGGTCGTTTCCATGTCACTTGTGCCGATGTGGAGTTCCTCGCTCTTCCAGTACTGCGCCACAGACTCGCTACAAATTTCAATGCTGAATCCGAAGGAGTTCGCACTGATGATATTATCAAGGAGCTCATCAAGCAAGTTCCTCATAAATCCGTATAAATCGGCATAATCAAAACCACTCATCCTTTAGATCATGCCCATTACGGACTTACTGAACCCCAGCTCCTATAGAGCTTTTAAACGCGTTGAAATGATTGCTCAAGCTGTCGTCGAAGGCTCTGTCACAGGACTACACAGTTCTCCCTATAAAGGCTTTGCCGTCGAGTTCGACCAACACCGACAGTACGTTCCCGGTGATGACCTTCGCCATTTGGACTGGAAACTATACGGCAAACTCGATCGTTATTATATTAAAGAGTATGAGGAGGACACAGACTTACGCGCCTACTTAGTGCTCGACAAATCCGGGTCCATGGAATTCACCTCAGCTCAACACCGTAAGTATGAC
>JADGBV010000398.1 GCA_015231345.1 Planctomycetota bacterium | reverse complement strand
CCCTAGCCACTATACTGCTCAGGTTTTTGGGGGGGCAGAGCAAGTGCTCTACAAAGGCTCAAACTCAGTGGGCGGCAAAAATGTTGCAGTAGCTCTCAAAGTACTAGGTGATTATGGCATCAAAATTATACGTAATGAAACAGGCGGCTCTAAAGGTGTGAATATCACCTTTCATACAAGCGAAAACAAAGTCTTGCATGAAGTGATTCGGCATGATCCCAAAAAGGATAAGGTTGAACTGGATATCAAAACCCCCAAGATGCCGGATGCTGCCATATTAAAGAAAAGTGACACCAGTAAGAGAGCTCTTAAGGTATTGATTGTCGATGACTCTGCTTTGATTCGTAAGATTCTCCGGAAAGCTATAGAGGCGTCTCCAGAATTTATCCTTTGTGGTGAAGCAAAAGATGCCTATGATGCTCGAGATTTACTTGTAACAATGGCCCCTGATGTCATGTTGCTAGATATAATTATGCCTAAAATGAATGGGATTGAGTTTTTAAAGAAAGTGACTGAGTTTTTCCCAACACCCGTAGTTATATTATCTACGATTGCAAAGGAGGGGAGTAAAATTGCTTTAGAAGCAAAAGAGGCTGGTGCTACTGAGGTGCTAGACAAAGAAGAGCTTAAGCTCTATGAGGGCATGGAGACGATTAAAAATGTTCTTTTTCCAATATTGAGGTCGGCTTTTATAAAAGGCCCAAAGAGGTAGCTTGTTAATAACATCTGCTGTATTTTAAGGAATTATATTTTGCTGTATTCATTGGAAAAATGAGTGCAAAATAAGGATTAAGCAAAAAATAATAGTGGATTTGTTTAGTTGATTCCTAAAATACTGTATCTTGACTTCAGGCACACTTTTTCATGCCTTCTGAGCTAGTGAATAGCGATACTCAACTTGAAAAAGGGCAGTTGAAAACCAAATTATTGGGTGGGGCTGGCCTGCTTTTTCTTTTAAGCCTTTTTGTTATTATGATTGCCATCTTTGGCATGAATGATGTTGTGCATGAGGCGCATACATCGCAAATCATAACATTTCCCGTTTTGGAAAAGTCGAATCGCCTCATGGCATTGGTGGAAAGGTCTAAAACCGTTTTTCTTGATTCTTTGGAATTTGGTGATGATGTTTATATCGAAGAATTGAAGCCATATAAAGAAGATTTTATGAAGATTATCAAAGAGATGTCTGTAATGGATCAAGGGAGTGAACTTAAGTATATTGGGGAGTTGTACCATAAATATGTGAGCTCTTGTAGTAAGGTTGTGGAAAAGTATTCAGATAGTGAAGTCGAAAGTTTGGCGGGTGGATATGAGCCTTTGCGAGCTAGTGCAGATAATCTGATTTCATATATAGAGTCATATAAAATGCAAAAACTAAAGCATCTTAATGACGATTTGAGTAGCATACAAGTTAAAGGGACTACGTTTGAAAAGATATTTATAATTCTCGCCATCATCCTTTCTATTGTCAGCTTTATTATTGCCATGTTCGTTTTTAAGATGCAAAACCGATTACTTGAAAATAATATTCAACTTCGCGAGGGCAAGGAGAACTTGAATGTGGCCTTGAAAAAGACTCAGGCTGCCAACATAGCGAAATCTGAATTCTTAGCCACCATGAGCCATGAGATCAAAACTCCCCTCAATGGTGTAATGGGGATGGCCGACATGTTAACGAAAACAGATTTAACTGAAGATCAGAAAAGTTTTACTGATATTCTTATGAAATCATCGCGTAACTTACTTGCAATTGTTAATGATGTCCTGGATTACTCAAATATCGAGTCTGGAAAGGTTGAATTGGTGATTGTGTCGTGTAATATTCAAGTTATTGTCGCAGATCTGCGTGATTGTTTTGATGAGCAGATGAGTCAGAAGCATCTTAAATTTCACACAAAAGTAGATGAGCGCATTCCTAAAGCAATGGCGGGTGACCCTGTGCGTATTCAGCAGGTACTGACTCATCTTATAAGTAATGCCATAAAATTTACCGAAGAAGGCTCAATTCAATTAAATGTGATTTTAGAAAATATTGATGAGGCTGGTGGTCATTCCTTAAAATTTGAAGTTCGTGATACTGGGATAGGCATTTCATCAGAAGTGCAAAAGAAACTCTTTCAGAAATTTATGCAAGCCGATATGTCCACGACCAGGCGCTATGGAGGAATTGGACTTGGTCTAGCGATATGCAAGGATTTAGTGGATATGATGCATGGCAATATAGGGGTGAATAGTCAAACGGGCCAAGGATCAGTTTTTTATTTCACCATCAACCTGTCCCATATTAATGGGGACTTAGAGTCCATAGAGGGAAACGAATCGTTTTAACTATTTAAGTAGAGTGTGACTGCTTGTGCAATGCGTTTATAGGTGTCTACCCTTTTTTTGTCATCCATCTCTAATAGTGTAAAGCGAAATCCCATATGCTTGCAACAGAAGCTACTCAAGGGGACGACGCAAATACCAAAACTTGCCATAAGGTAGTAGGCAAAGCGGTGGTCATGATTTTTACCGGATTGTAGAAGCCCTTGAAGGTAGTGGGTGATTTCACGATTATCCAAAGGAAGAGACTGCTTGTTATGTAGAGCGTTGTCGTTAAAGACAACCGTAACATAAAAAGCGCCTTGAGGTTTTACAAGAGAGACTCCATCAACCTGAGAGAGTATATCATAAGCTTCATTGGCACGTTGCTCAAACATTTTAGCGCGTCTCTCTAAGTGAGCTGGAAACCGCTCATCTTTGTAAATGCGAGGGATGACGGCCTGAGGTAGGCTAGTACTGCAGACTTCAAGCATCTTGGAATCCACCAATGATTTGAAGTAACGGCTGAAAATGGGATCTTTATCTTTGTTTAAAACTTCAATCCATCCACATCTACTTCCAGGCCAAGGCAATTCTTTAGAAATTCCTCTGAGTATGATACCTGGAACGTCGCCAATGATTTCGCTTAAATGAAAGGTTTCCGCGCCGTTATAGATGATATGCGAGTAGATTTCATCGTTAATGAGCATGAGATCAAATTCCCTGGCAATTTCGACAACACCTTCGAGTATTTCTCGTGGGTAAACAGATCCCGTTGGGTTGTTGGGGCTGATTAATAAAATACCAGCAATGGTGTCATTATATTGAACTTTATTTCTAATATCTTGTAGGTCGGGTAGCCAGTTATTGGATGGGTCACAGCGATAAGTAAGGTGTTCGTAGCCGCTATGCGCTGCTTCTCCTGAAGAGTGAGTGGAATAAGCTGGGCTTGGGCCCAGAATTCTAGCTTCTCTGCGCATACCAGAGAATATTTTTGAAATGGCGTCACCTAGACCGTTAAAAAAGAGAATATCTTCTGGGGATATTTGCGCCCCCCCTCTTTGATTAACAAAATCGGCTAAAATTTCACGGGTGGCTAATTCTCCTTGAGAATCGCAATAAGCCCAAGATTTGCAATTATCCAGTACGTCATGGACTGTTTCTTTGATCCAGGGGTCGATGTTTTCGCCTTTTGCAACGGGATCGCCAATATTTTCCCAGACCATTTCTTGCCCCATGTCGCACATCTTTTTGCCAACGGCGACAATAGAGCGAATCTCGTAAGTGAGAGAGTCTGCTCCAGGATGAACAATGTTTCTGCGCATGAGAATAAGATCGGAAAAGGGGCAGTATTATTGGGGGCTTCCTTTTTATCAATAGGAGGAAATTATGTGCTGCATTTATATTGGCAAAAAATTGTTATGGGCGTGATGTTGATACTCTGGCTTAGCCGTAATCATTGCCAC
>JADGBV010000397.1 GCA_015231345.1 Planctomycetota bacterium | reverse complement strand
TAGGGGCCTTGTTCCTGGCTACTTTGATCATCTGCGCATGCATAAGAAACATAGAGATATGTATGGTGGTCGCGTTCGCTATACTCTGGCTTATGAGTCTCTTATTCCCTATATTCGGCGACTCAACTTCGGTGATGACGTTTCCTTGTTGGATCCTGGTTATTACCATGCTGACACAAGTGAATTGATACAGATGCTACAAGCTGGGCATCACGGAGTCGAGCTGGAGCCCGAGGCCTGGGATCGACTCGTTACCTGGATCGATCTCAATGGCCCTTGCCACGGCACATGGCAAGACGTATTCAACGGGGATATTCCCACCGGTCACCATATTAGAAGGCAGGAACTCGCTCAAAAATACTCCACTGGCAGCTATATAAACAATGTCGTACCTCAGACGCGCCTCTATGATGAAACTCCGGTGAGGGTTAGTGCTCCAGTAAAAAAAACTCAACCATTATCAAAAACCAAATTTAAAGATAACCAACCATGGAATTACGAATTCATAACCATCGACTTGGGGCAGGGGAAGTCGCTCCGAATGGTCAAAGTGCCGGCCAGCCCCCCCTTTTGGATGGCAGTCTGCGAAGTCAGCAATGAGCAGTATAACCAGTTTGACCCTCAACATGATAATCGCCACTATGGTAGGCGACGTCTAGAGGATAGTGATGGTAAAGGCATTCCTTTGAATCAACCCCAACAACCTGTGATGCGTGTCTCCTGGGATGATGCTATGGACTTTTGTGAGTGGCTCTCCAAAAAATCCGGCTTATCCATAACTTTGCCGAGTGAAGAGCAGTGGCAACTGGCTTGCCGAGCAGGTAGTCATACCGCCTTTCATTATGGAGGCTGCAACGACGATTTTTCTGCCTATGCCAATATGGCTGACAAAAGCTTTGCCAATTTGGGGGTTCGTAAAAAGGATTTGCATTTCGAACTTGCCGGTGAATCCTATTTGGCCGCCGAAGGGGTTAAGTTGGCGGAAAGACGATTTGATGACGGAGAGGTGGTCACTTCTAGCGTAGGGCGCTATCAAAGCAATTCCTTGGGGTTATACGATATGCATGGCAATGCCGCTGAGTGGACTTTAACGGATGACGGGGGCGAGAAGGTGGTTAAAGGCGGTTCCTTCCTTGACCGACCATCCAGGTGTGCGGCCAATCATAACATCAGTTATCCCCAGTGGCAAAAAGTCTATAATGTTGGCTTTCGAGTTGTGATCAATTCTGATTAGGGAATACTTGATTTGTCATCAGCTTAATGATTTTATTCCCATGATCATGTAAAGACATCTTTGTTCCTGCTCCTTGCTAACCCGATCTAGTATGGGTTCATTGAGTGCGTAGGTGTAGAAAAAAAGCGCTTCCTTCCCCGGGAGTGCTATCAGCACTGATTGATCCACCGAGAAACTCAATAATTCTTGTACATGTCCCCAATCCAATTCCAGCTCCCTCCTTTTCGTCGTTGCATTGAAACGAATAATCGAATATGTGTTTCGCATCATCGGGATTGAAGCCAATGCCATTGTCGCGGACTTCAATTGTTACAGTATTGCATGGTCGTTCATTGAGTTGCCCGGAAATTGTCACGACTGGGGTTCTGTCTGGATGTTTGTATTTGACTGAATTATGGATGATGTTTAAGAATATAGAATGAAATAAGCTTTCTATTCCTATGACTTTGGGTAAAGAGTGGCAGATGATCTCTCCTCTTGATTCCTCAAGGGGCAATTTTAGATCTGCTTTTACGCCCTTCAATACATTATCTAAGTCTACGCTCTGAACGTCGCTTCGATTCAATTCTATATGGAATAAATCTTAACTGGAACCTTGTTATGAAATAGCGCATCTTTCTCGTTAATCATCCCATTCTTCTCTGCGACTTTAATTGATGCGATGTTTTCGGACTCTATAATTGAAATCATTCTATTAAATCCAAGTTTATTGAAACCATGCTCCTGAACTGCCTTGGATGTTTCTGTGGCCAAACCTTGGTTCCAGTAATCTGGGTGCAATCGGTAGCTTATTTCGACCTCTTCTTTTCCATCTATTGTTTGAAAATAATAACCACAATAGCCAATGACTCTTCGATCTGCTTGAAAGACTACAGCATATAAACCTACGCCATTTTTCTCGTATTGTGACAAACACCCATCGATAAACTTTTTCGTTTTTTCTCTGGAGTAAGGACCGCTTAATGAAAAGCGCATTACGTCAGGATGCCCTAGCACTTTTGCCATATCATCGAGATCATCCTCTTGAAACCAACGTAAAATTGTTCGTTTTGTTTTAATCTCGTCTAGTTTCATCGCATTCCTTTTCTATGCAAAACGCCTAAATCTGAGGCGAGTTTACGCGTAGGTAGCATAGATTTGTTTTTCATTTTAGCCTAGTGGGGCTTGCCATAGGTTTGCCTTCCACAAAATCAAATTGTACCGGAAGGACTCGACCTTCAAAACGATCTTGCAATTTCCTAAAGGCATTCTTGATCCTAGGGTCACGTTCAGGAGTTCCATGTCGGTGGTGATGTACATAAACCTGGATATCCACGAGCATGAAAAAAAGAGGCAGCACCTCAAATAATGTAGACTCCGGAATACACTCAGACTTGTACCCGTGCCAGAATGGACCCCATACTTCAGCAAGGGCTTCATCTACCAACGGGCTCTCAAAGGGGGAATCATCGAATCTTTCATTTCGCCTGTGGTATGTAAAAACAGAGCTATGCAAGGCCTTGGCGATGTCATTCGCAAGAAAACCATGAGAGCAATTGTCAAAATCGAACATATGCGGAATGCCTTTCTCTAGAAACATATTGCCGTAGTGAGGGTCGAGATGGACGAGACTAAATGCATGATCTTGTTTTGATAGTGCCATTCCTTCAGCTACCAAATCACGAAGAACTTGAAAAACTTGTGGCTGTTTGGGTCGGATGTATTCTTCCGCATCGTTCAAATACAGTCGACTCTCGTTCCATTGTGGACGATGAAAACCCACAGGGAACTTGTAATCCATCGTTAATCTATGCAGTTGACCAATCAGTTTGCCATGATTATTAAATAGTTCAGGCCTAAGGTCCTTGCTAGCAAGGGAGGATCCAGGAGCATGTTCGAACAGAACGCAGCTGTAGTAAATTCCGTTAAGGTAGATTGTCTCACAAATATCGCAGCCTTTGGCTTTTACTGCTGCGCAGACAGTGATTTTATGGGACTTCAGGTAGTCGATCCAGTCCAGCTCAGAGAGAATCTCGTTTCTTGTCCTGTGATTATGTTCTGTTATACGAACAATAAACTGTTCCTGCCTGCTCGTAACTCGAAAAACATAATTCTGCGAGTAGTGAATGAACTCAACGATATTTCGATCGAAACCATAAAGATTGGATATTTTAACGCGAAGTATTTCGGGGAGATTAATCATATTCAAAGCTTACATATAGTGAGATGGTTCCCCATGATACCAATTAATAACCTGTGCCCTTTGGATTTCTTTGGATTATAAAAAGTGTCCCCTTTGGAATCTCACCTATATAATAGATTTCAATTCATCAGTTCGTCTATATGAACGAGTTTGATCTTTTTATTTGTTTTAGCTTTTTCCTTCAAGTCTAAACTAAACCCGCTGCGACTAAAAAGGAAGATTTCAATATTTCTATCAGTCATCAGTTTACTAATACTTAATTTATTCTCAAGATTAGTCAAGACTTAGCAACCGACCTTTTTCTTTGACCACTTACATTCACCAATGATACGCAACTCCCCTTTTGAAGAGATACCTGCT
>JADGBV010000396.1 GCA_015231345.1 Planctomycetota bacterium | reverse complement strand
AAAAGTAAAGCTTTTGATGCTTTATTTTCTGAGAGTGTAGATGAGCTTCAGTCCATCAACCCATCTTCATTTAAGAAGCAGAAACTTAGCCAGAGAGATTTTCAGTTACTTCTTGATTTAGAGAATCAGTCAGCTCATAAAGATTCTTAGGCGAAAGCATTCTGGAATAATCCTAAGAACAGTATTTCTGGCTCACCTTGGGCTAAAATTCAATCTTACGATTTTGGACTAAGACACTCTAGTGTCATAGCATTAAAATACCCCCACAGAGACTCGAACTCCGGTTTCAGGACAGAAGGTCCTGCGTCCTAGGCCACTAGACGATGGGGGCAAGATGGAACCGACATTCTAATGCCGGTTCCAATTTGAAACTAGTAACGATATGGAGTGAGACGAACTCGAGGAAGAAGAGATGCTTTCTTCATCAGCCAAGTGTCGACATTTGAAGCGATTTCTCGTCCTTCAGCAATGGCCCATACAACCAAACTTTGACCACGGCGACAATCACCTGCGGCGAAAACACCTTCTAAATTCGTCATTTTTGAAGCGTCGTCTGTTTTCAAGTTACCACGTAGGTCAAGCTCTACTCCAAGCTCATCAACCATACCTTGGATAACTGGACCAGTAAAGCCCATGGCGAGAAGAATGAGCTCCGCGTCCCATGTTTCTTCACTTCCAGGAACTTCGTCGAAAGTAGGACGGCCATGGTCATCAGTACTCCACTCAACACGCACAGTCTTAAGGCCTTTCACATTGCCTTTTTCGTCTTTAAGAACTTCTTTGGTTGCTATGCAATATTCAACTTGTCCACCAGAGTTGCGATTCTCTTCCATACTCGAAGACTCTTTAAAGACTCGAGCATACTGCGGCCAAGGATTATGTTCAGCTCTTTCCTGAGGTGGTTTAGGCATAAGCTCAAAACTCACCACAGACTTAGCGCCTTGTCTTAGAGATGTACCAATACAGTCTGAACCCGTATCACCACCACCGATAACAATAACATTTTTGCCAGCAGCTTTGATTTGCTCACCTTCCGTAGCTTCTTTTTCTCCGTAGATACGTGCAATATTCTGAGCCAAGAAATCGACAGCAAAATGAACACCCTTAGCGTCCCTTCCTGCAGCAGGTAGGTCCCTAGGTTGCTCAGCGCCTATGGCCACAACTAAAGCATCGTAATCTTTTTTAAGATCAGCCCAAGTCACATCTTTACCAATTTCGCAGTTCAAAGTAAAGTCGATTCCTTCTTGTTTCAAAATACTAATACGACGTTGAACAACTTCTTTTCTGATTTTATAAGCAGGTATACCCCACTGCATCAAACCACCAAGCTTAGAGCGTTTTTCAAAGATGGTTACATTATGACCAGCTCGGTTAAGCTGCTGAGCACAAGCTAAACCAGCTGGGCCACCACCCACGATAGCGATTTTTTTATCCGTACGTTCTTTTGGAGTCTGCGCAACAATCCATCCTTCTTGGAAGCCTTTTTCAACAATGGATGATTCATCATTTCTGATGGTCACAGAAGGTTCTATGATTCCTAAAACACAAGAATTTTCACAAGGTGCAGGGCATATCTTACCTGTATATTCAGGGAAGTTATTTGTTGCATGTAAAGTTCTTAAAGCTTCTTTCCACTGACCTTTATAAACAAGGTCGTTGAAATCAGGTATAAGATTCCCTAATGGGCATCCTGACATACAGAAAGGCACACCACAGTCCATACAGCGGCTAGCTTGCTTTCTGCGTTGTTCTTCATCGAAGTACATATAGTGTTCATTCCAATCGCCCAATCTTTCAATTGGGTTCCTAGCTTCTGGAACACGTTGTGTATTTTTTACAAAACCTCTTGGATCTCCCACTTTATACTCCTGCTTTCTTTTGTTCTTCCATTTGTGCGAGAATTCTACGATACTCACGCGGCATAACTTTCACAAATTGGTCTTTTTCATTTTCCCAATCCGAAAGTAATTTCTTCCCTTTGACGGAATCTGTATGTTGTACATGTTCTTCAATGAGTTGTTTAAGATCGACAAAATCGTCCTCTTCGAGTTGCTCAATATCAACCATACCAGGGTTACACCTTCTTGAGAATAAGTGATCAGCGTCCAGTACATAAGCAACACCACCACTCATACCTGCAGCAAAGTTCCTGCCCGTATGACCTAATACAATGACAGTACCACCGGTCATATACTCACAACCATGGTCACCCACACCTTCAACAACAGCTTTGGTTCCAGAGTTTCTAACACCAAATCTTTCACCCGTACGACCAGAAAGGAAAACTTTCCCACCAGTAGCTCCATAAAGGAGAGTATTACCAGCAATCCAGTTTGTTTCAGCTTCGATTGGACAATCATCAGCTTTTTTAACCACAATAGTTCCGCCAGACATCCCTTTACCTAGGTAGTCATTCGCTTCACCAACAAGGCTAAAGTTCACACCATTCACAAGGAAGGCACCAAAACTTTGACCAGAAGTTCCTTTGAAGTTAATGTTAATCGTATCGTCTGGTAATGCATCGTCACCATATTTCTTAGCGATCTGACCACAAAGCATTGCACCAGTGGTTCTATTGTCGTTTTTAATCTCAAAACTGGCCGTAACTTTCTCTTTATTGTCGATAGCAGACTGACAAGCTTTAATGAGGTCGCGGTCTAGGATTTTACCTAGAGAGTGATCTTGTTCATCAACACAGTATGGAGTTGTTCCTTTTGGAGGTTCTGCTTTATAAAGAATACGAGCAAAATCCAAATGAGCTGATTTCCAGTTGTGACGGTTTTCATCAACATCCAAGCATTCAGCATGACCGATCATTTCGTTCATAGTTCTGAAACCAAGTTCAGCCATAATTTCACGAACTTCAGTTGCTAGGAAAGTAAAGTAGTTAACAACATGAGCAGGCTGACCTTTGAAGTATTCAATCAAGCGTTTGTCTTGAGTCGCAATACCCACTGGGCAAGTATTCATGTGACATTTACGCATAAGAACACAACCCATTGCCATAAGTGCTACAGTAGCAAAACCGTACTCTTCAGCACCAAGTAGTGCAGCGATAACAACATCACGTCCTGTTCTCATTTGACCATCAGCCTGAACACGGATTCGGCTTCTTAGTTTATTAAGAACCAAAGTCTGATGTGTTTCAGCAATGCCTAATTCCCATGGTCCACCAGCTTGGTGAATGGATGACATGGGAGAAGCTCCCGTACCACCATCGTGACCAGATATAGTAACAACCTCAGCGTGAGCTTTAGCCACACCAGCTGCAACAGTACCAACACCTACTTCAGATACCAACTTCACGTTAATATCAGCACTTGGGTTAGAATTCTTAAGGTCATAAATAAGTTGCGCCAAATCCTCAATGGAATAAATATCATGGTGAGGAGGAGGTGATATCAAAGATACACCTGGAATGGAGTGCCTTAGACTAGCGATATAGTTATCGACTTTGTGACCAGGCAACTGTCCACCTTCACCAGGCTTAGCACCCTGTGCAACTTTGATTTGAATCTCTTTTGCATTAGCGAGGTAATAAGGAGTTACACCAAAACGGCCAGAAGCAACCTGCTTGATAGCAGAGCATTTATTCACGCCATTTTGAGGAGTAAACCTGCGAATATCTTCACCACCTTCACCCGTATTTGATTTTCCGCCAAGCTCATTCATCGCAACAGCTAGTGTTTCGTGAGCTTCAGTAGAAATGGAGCCCAAACTCATGGCACCTGTACAAAAACGCTTCACAATATTTGAAATAGGTTCTACTTCATTTA
>JADGBV010000395.1 GCA_015231345.1 Planctomycetota bacterium | reverse complement strand
GTTTTCTCTTCTTTGATTTGGCTACGTAAAGCAGACAATTCATGATTCGCTTCCAATTCTTCTTTCAATTTTTCAGGAGCCACTTGGCGCTGTGCAGCCAATTGAACAACCCTTTGAGAGATTTCACGCTCTGTAACAAATACTTTTTCTTTATCAGCAATGCCACCTAGTGTAAAACCAACTTTTATTTCACGTTCTGCATCTTTCTGAGCATCGTCAGCAAGTGCTTCGCGTTGAGCTTCTGCTTCTTCAGCAGGAGTTCCACTACGCATCGCCTCGTAAACTTTCATATTCACTAGGTATTCAGCATGACGTTTCACAGTGTCTTCAGGAAGATCTGTGCTTACATTTTCGTCTAAATAAGCATAAATTTGCTCTTTAAGGTTTTCATTAGCTTTTCGAGTGTACTCACCTTCAAGCATTTTACTCAAAGTGTCAAGATAATCTTCTTCTTTATCGAAACCTAATTTTTTGAGGAATTCGTCGTTAAATTCAGGCTCAACAAGCCTTTTAACTTCTTCAACTTCCACTTTTAAAGTCACAGCCTTACCTGCCAATTCTTCTTTTGCTGGAAATTCTTCAGGAACGTTATAGCTAAGGTCCTTTTTGTCCCCTTTCTTGAGACCACCGAGGTCTTCTGCAAGGTTCTCAAAGGAGAATAGATCAAGACGATTCTGTTCAACAGCACAGATAAATGAGTGATTATGGTGTAACACTTCACCATTCTCGTCTTCCACATTAATATGCAAGGTAGGATAATCACCCGCTTGTATTTCGCCTTCTTCCACTTCTTCTAGAGAAGCATGGCTTTTAAGAAGGTTCTCTTGTGTTTCTTTAATTTTCTCTTCTGTAACTTCTTCTAATTCTTTTTTGAGTTTGATTCCTTTGTACTCAGGCAACTCAATTTTTGGTTTTACGTCAAATGATACACTATAAGTAAAACCTTCGTCTTCTTGAAATTCTTTGCCTTTTTCGTCAAAAGAAGGCTGGCTGATAATATCGAGTGATTTTTCTTCAACCATATCGTAGAAAGTCTTGCTAATTAGCTTCTCTTTCACTTCGCCCACAATATCCTTACCATATTTCTTGGCAACTAAGGATTTTGGCACTTTTCCTTTTCTGAAGCCAGGGAAATTGATGGTCTCACATATTTCGCCATAAACCTCATCGAAACTTGCATTGACCTCTTTACTGGTTAATTCAAACTCCGCCCTTTTCTTGCAGGGACCGATTTCTTGTAGCTCAAAACTCATTAGGTAATCTCCGTGATGGATACCGAACTTAAAAACAAAGGATCGGCGATATTATCGGGGTTGCTTCTTGTTCAACTGCTAAGCGAAGGATTAAAAAAAAACATAAAATTTCTCAACATCTTGACGTCTCAAAGTGCATTGAAAGAGGCTCAAATACTCTATAATATTGACTTGGCGGGATATAACTCAATATCGATTGCATGAAACTAAGTCAGATCAAAACTCTTAGCTGGGCCCTTTCCTTAACGGGACTCGGCGTCACTGGCTATTACGGCTACGAGCTTGTGGACCAGCAGCTCAAGAAAAACCCGCCACAGCAAGAAGAATGGGTCCCAGGCGAGGTGGATATTTCCAAAACGGTGGATAAGCGGCTCATAGACAGGCGACAAATCATGAATGCGCTGGCTTTTCTTACGAAAATTGAGATTCCGCCGGAGATAATAAAACCCGTAGAAATTGAACCTGTTGCAGCTGTTGTCGATCAAGCCCCTCCAAAACTCGAAACAAAAATCACCTTGCAGCTTATCAGCTACGACGACACAATGCAAAGTCCAGCCATGGCTTTTCTTAAATCCGATAAACACAAACCCAGCCACCCTTACTACGAAGGCGAGCAAATTGATGGAGCCACTCCACGGGTTCACCTCTATAAGATCCATAAAACTTATGTCGTTATTCGCGATGACAAAAAAAGTGAAAGCATCTTGAAACTACAAACAACTTCAGCCATACCCACCGCTAAAGGGGCATATGGCAGCAGAACAAGACCAGCTGTGGCAACCGTTATACCACCAGAGGCCGAGCCCAAAAAAGAAGAGCCTAAAAAAGAAGTTAAATCTAACAATACAGCTAATACACGAAGTTATCCGAAATCACGAGATGTCACCCGCGACAACACCTACGGCATCAGCATTGTCGAGTATGATTCAGGCAATCCCAACGAACGGCGTTTTGCTATCTCCGAGGCTGATCAAAAAAAGCTCGAGAATAATGTTCCCAGGCTAATGTCCGAAGTTCGCGCAGATGTCGCTTATACTGATAGTGGTGATGCATACGGCCTTCGCCTTAACTTTATGACTGACAATGCCCTTTTAAGCAAATACGGATTTAAAGATACGGATGTGGTCACCCACGTCGATGACACTCCTGTCAATTCTGTTGATCAGGGCATGAATTTATATCAAAATATGGATTCTTCCAAAAGACGCGTACGTGCCACTATCGAGCGCGACAAAAAACAAATGTACATTTGGATGGAAATGGACGACTTCAAAGCAGTCAAACCAAGCAGAAAATAAGCCCCTAGTGCTTTGAGCTCAAAAAGCTTACTCATCATCGATGCTGGTCATAGCCGCATCAAGTTCCATCACTACAACCAAGAAGGCGTCTCTCGCGAGACGCAAAACCTCAAACCCTTTGCTTGGCCACAGCAGAAAAGATTCTTGCACGCAGATGAATGCCTACTTGTGGGCACAAATAAGCGCATGAATATCCGTTTAAGTGCCCATATCAAAAACCTAGAGCACATCCCCACGCCCATCACCTTAGGCGTTGATATCCGTGTGCCTTTAGCAACTTCTTGCTCGGGAGTCGGCTCTGACAGACTTGCCCACGGCCTTGGCGCCCTGCAGCAATTCCCCAACATAAACTGCCTGGTGGTCTCCGCCGGTTCGGCTTTAGTCATTGACCTGCTTAATCATGATGGCAATTTTGCCGGCGGTCTTATTGGCATTGGCTTAGGTCACTACAAAGAAGCGATGAGCCGAATGAACCCCGAACTGCTTTGCGCTTCCACTGCTGAAAATTACCCTGGCACCAACACCGAGCAGGCCGTCTTGCAGGGTTGGCTAAGTCCAGCGCTTAAAGCGATTTCTGGTCTTTATGCCGAGCATCTCTGCCAAAAGCTTATCATAACCGGTGGCGATGCCCAGAGCCTTTTGCCTCATTTCCCCGAAGCTATTGAGTGCCCCCATCTTGGCGCCGATGCCATGGCGAAGGCTTTGGGTTATTCGGCTTTTAGCCAGTAAGCTTATCAGGAGCCACCTAAATATTGGGTTTATGGCTCATAATTGAGAATCGCTAGAAACACCAGTAAAACCAATCCCACGAGATATTTGCATTAATTCATACTATTACAAGCCAACATGCTGCATACATGTGTGAGGGAAAAAGGGAAAATATGGGAAAAAGGGAAAAATTGCGCTAGTACCATCTTTACCATTTTTCCTGCACATATTTCAAAGGATGACATGGGAATCACGGGTTTCTGAAATTAATTTGTGAAATTGATATAAGGCCGTCTAAATAGATTGACTCCCAAATAACATCAATAAAATGCATTTAATGAATAAAAATGGGGTCATATTTAGTCATGGATAGAATAAAAACGTCATCTTTATATAACTGGCTAGAGAAAAAAAACAGAAAACCTCTCATAATCCGAGGTGCTCGTCAAGTTGGGAAGTCTACTTTAGTTCGTCAGTTCGCTGAACAACATGACCTACGCTTACATGAAGTGAATCTCGAGAAACACCGAGCACTCAATGCTATCTTTGAAAC
>JADGBV010000394.1 GCA_015231345.1 Planctomycetota bacterium | reverse complement strand
AAGGCCTATAATAATCCGAGTGGTTATCCTCCTAACTGGTTCTACTACTGGAAAGAAGGAGGAGTCTGTGGAATTCCAAATGATGTGACCTTTGACAAAGGTAAGCCATCTTCTTGGGGTGGATATTTTAACCCAAATGATAAAAAAATCTACCTTTGCGCCGCAGGAGCTAATTCATTGACCCCATTTACTTTATATAGTGGCAATGCGACATATGGACAGATAACTGTTGGTGGAACTGGAAAGGGCATAGCCATGGTCCCCATAGTGTTAAAGCACGAAAATACTCATAAAGATATCGATGCTTACTACAACAACAATGGCGGTTCTAATTGTGACGGCGATAAAGATAAGATTCTAGATAATATGGAGGCTAACTATCTAGGTTTGTCAACTGACCAGACTGATCCTGATACATATAATATGGGGTCACGTTCATCAATATATAATCTGAAAGGTGATAATGAAGTCAGAGCGCGGAATCAAGAATCGAATCATACCACTACTGTGTACCCGAAAAAAGACTGGGCAAATCCTGGTTGTCAGCATAAAAATCAATATGGGCCAACTCCATGAAAACATTAATTTTCGTTTTTATCATAACAATTTCACATTGTTGTCTTTCTAGCTTGAATGCAGAAACGGGTATCTCATCTTTAGATAATAAAATGTATTTCAAGGAACTTTCTGTAAAAGATAAAGGATTGTTACTAAAGTTACAAGCCTTCCATGAGCGTTTTCCTATCTATCTTCAAACAGATGAATCTAGCCGAGCATGTAAATCTGGTGAGGAAATTTTCATAAGCTTCAATAATAGTTATGTTTTTAGCAACGAATATAATTATTTTTGCTTTATTTCTCATTCTTCTGTAAAAAACGGGTTTATCATAGAGGAGTTCAGTTTGGATAGAATGTTGATAGCAAACTATCATATCCTTAGAAATGCAAATGGTGTGATTAGTTATGAATCTATACCTTTGCCTAAAAGTATCAATCTTCCCTTGCAATACACATATTCAGGTAATCAAATAGATGCAAATATAATCAAAGGCAAAGCCAGTGAATCAGAGGTTGATGAAGAGGATCTTTTAAAAATGATAAAAATGTTAAAAATAAGAGCAGATATTAACGTAGAGCCTGGTACTGAAATATACATCGAGAATAGACATAATATGATATGGACTAATGACAAAACTCCAACTGTTATATTTGTTCAAAGAAATGCCAATGCTGAGATTATTGATGTTTATTTCGGCATGCTGAATTCCAACAATGGCATCCACACTTTAGTGCTGGGTGGATGCCTTGATAATTATCCTAGTCCTTTAAGACAAAATCTTAAGTAAGATTTTTGAACTATATTTAGAAAGAAGTAAAAATGAAGTCAATAACAGTTATATTATCAATAATTAGCTTTGTAACGCTCACTAGTCTTTTTGCAAAAGATATGGATCAGATAAAAAAGGAGCGGCATGCTATACGCGTTAAAGAAAATCCAGGATTGTTCGCTCGAGCTGAGAAAGGTGATGTTAAAGCAATTAGAGCTCTTGCTTACCGGTATAGGAAGGGTGAATATTTGCCTAAAGATTTGCAAAAGTCTATTGAATTATACAAAAAATCTGCCAAAGGCGGATATTATAAAGCACAGGGAGATCTAGGCTTCATGTACTCGAGGGGGGAAGGTGTTACTCGTGATTATGTAGAGGCTTATGCTTGGATGAGTGCATCTATTAAAAATGGCCCTGAGTCTTGGAAAAAATCATTTACTTTTAAACGCAGTGGAGTGGAGAAGAGGCTGTCTGAAGATGAGCTAGCACGTGCTATCCTTCTTGCTGAAAAATATTGTAAGTATAAATTAGCTCCTTGACCTTGTAATGCTTCAAAATTCGAATTCTTGCTAGAAAGTCTAATAATCCGTAGGGTTCATAAATTCGACCAGCACCAAACTCCTGAATATACAAAGAGAAATCATTGTTCCACAAGTTCCACAAGGGACAGTACATTTCTAGGGATGTTGGCGATGAAGTTGAATTTTCTGCTGAAACAAATCCTCCCTCAACTAGTACAGACAATTTTTATAATCTAGTAAGTATATCTAGCTCAACTGGGACTGAGACATCAGCATACAGTACAAGTACGGGAAAAGTAAAGTATAAATTTGATTCAGTGTCGACACTACAAAATATCTACAAAGGTGTGACTGCGACTTGTGGCTCTTCGGAAGTAGCCCTGAATGTTGGCGTGGTAGGAGTCAAAGAAATTAGTGTAGGAACTGGTACGAGTAAAATTATTTCGACTACTGATTCGCCTGGTGCTTCAGAGACTTATTATGTTGAAAAAGGCTCTGGGTCGGTAACTGTTACAGCTAAGCATGATCCAAGTATTGTAGTGTCTTGGCCGACTGGCAAGCCTACCTGGAGTAGTGGCGTGACTCCAGGATCTGGTTCAAGCATAAACACGGCCACATTCCCTATAACCACAGTATCGTCGACATCAAGTGGAACGACTGTGAGGGCAACTTGTGGAACATCAAAAAAGGCATTAAAAATTGTTGTCGTTGATGTGAATGTAGAGAATATACTATTCAATCATAACAGGACAAGTTCAACAAATGATGCGTTGAATATCAGAGAGAACTATTCTACAGCTCTAAGTCTTCCTGAATTTTCAAAAGGAGGCTCGAACAATCCTTCCGCTTACATCAAAGGTAGCTCTGTGACGATTCTTGCTCGCCTTTCTGTAAAACCAAATACAATAACATCTGCGAAGATAAAAGCAATATCAACTGATACCAATGGTTCTTTAGGTGATTTGGCAGAGAAATCAGTAACATTTAATTCTGGAATTTCTCAAGAAGGATCTGATGACACTTCCACTTCAGGCATCAATGAAAGTGAATATGTTGAGTTTGATGTGCAGGGAGCATTGCCGAGCAAGGTGTTCACCTCAACAGAATCATGGAAATGGGTAGTAACCGAAATTGACGGAAATGCTGTTTCTGGTGAACTGGAGGTAGACTCTACATCTGGTCATGAAGTCTATGTGTTATGGGATACTCCTAAGGCACCGTGGACTCAAACAGTTAATGATGCAATGAATCCATGGGTTAGTGCTTTGGAGTATGCTGTAGTGACATCGGGTGCTGATGGAGAAACGACAGAAGATGACGCTATGTCCGCTATCACGAATTCTCAAAACTCTGCTAAAAGTTACATCGGAAGCAGCCAATATTATTCTTTTAGCGGTGGAACTTGGAGTTTTACAAATTTTATGACAGGAACTGATGGAAATTGCCTTGACTTTGCCGTCGCACTTGATGCTACTGCTAGTGTCATTGGCATGTCTGTAGCTGCGAAGCGTAAAACGGATTTTTATGGTTATAATTTTCACTGCTTTACACGAAAATCTACTTACGTCTACGATAGTTGTCCTGGTGTGCTTAATATTAAGACGGCTTATTCTAGCTATATTTCAGCTGGATCGCCTGCTTCTACATCTGTAGAAAGCCCTGAAACTCATTCTATAAGATAATTGGAGAATTAATATGTTAAAAATAAATTTCATCTTTTTGTTTTTCTTAAGCCCTTTGTTGGTCTTTGGCTCAGATAAAAATCAAGGCCTCCTTTACAATCAACTTTGGACAGAAGATGACTTGAGAAGTTATCTTAATCTACCCTTTCTTTCTTCAGGAAACAATTCTTCAATTATATCAATCTCTGGATTTAAAAATAACATTGGTAACTACTCACCCCTAAAGTTGCTCTTGACAACATAGGAAAGCACGTCTTAATACCCGCGATGAAAAATTTGCGGA
>JADGBV010000393.1 GCA_015231345.1 Planctomycetota bacterium | reverse complement strand
TCCTTATAGTGAGTAGCCACTATTAAGGGACCCAGTTTGTCAGCGGCTTCGGTTGGATCATCTAGAGTGCCAATGATATTGCCTACATCAAATAGAATTCCCACATGTGGGGAGTTAACATTTTTAATGAGATTATACATTTCATCTACAGTAAAATCAAAATGGTTCTCAGCTGCAATTATAATACCTAAAGACTTTGCTATGGGAGCTAGTTTGCGCAGGCGAGCTAGACATTTATTTGTATGTTTATCCCAGGCCTCGAGTGTGCTAATTTTGTTTGGGCGCATCAAGAAACCAAATGTACAACCTACAATTTTTGAGCCCAAAGTGACAGCTCGATTTATGCAGTCTTCAAAACTTCTTCCTAATGCGTTTCCGCCAAGCACCTCCAGTCTCATGTTGAGTTCCTCAGCACGTCGTCTTAGCTTAACGAGATCATCGTTGTTCAGATTTTTGATCATGGGGTAGTAAAGTTGAGCTATCTCTCCGCCTGCTTGATAATTCGCTTCCAGAAACTTCATGGCATCGAACTTCCCCCCTGGCCGATTATTGTATTTAAAGAGGCCAATTGAATATTGATAGCTATAGGCCACTCCCCCTACTCGGTTCCGTTTGAGGCTTTTTTCTCCTGTATTGGGTTTGTTGTTTGCATGAACACCTAGGAGCCCAGCTGAATTCATAATGATTCCAGCGCTTGCTAGCGCACCAGCAGATTTACCAAAAAATCTACGGCCTGTTTTTTGTGTGTTTTCCGTCATAATTGATTCTCCATTAGCCTTTATATGGGTTGTAGACTCCAGGAACTGGAACAAGATGTTCATAAGTTCCATCTTTTCCAGGAGTTAGTGGTGGCTTAGTGTTCCATGTGCAATCAATTGGACCTAAGCGGTGATTGGAGGCTAAAGCTTCATCCCATTTGACTTCAACTCCAGAATAACATGCCATGCGGGCCATGACTGACATCATTGTTGAGTAGCCTGCCATTTCCCCTTCGTTGTAGTACTTATTATTGCGGATAGCATCGATGAATACGTTATGCTCTATTTGATAAGCGTTATGACCACGGTCACGTTTTCTCCACTGATTCTTTCCTGTCATGGTTGCACCACGATACTGTCTTATTTCACACATGCCTTCCAATCCATGAATCCATTCTGACATATCTGTTTTACAGCCGTCAATTTGACGGTCCTGTGCAAATAATTGCACGCCGTCGTCATATGTGAATTCAGTGGCAAAATGGTCATATATATTACCGTATTTTTGGCCTTTACATACTTGTCGCCCGCCCATGCCCACAGCGCTTACGGGTGGTTTTCCCATCAACCAATAGGCAACCTGGAAACTATGTGCTTGCTGGTCACAGGTATGATCACCGGATGTCCAGCCAAAATGTTGCCAATTACGCATTTGAAACTCCATTTCCGACCATTCAGGTTTTCTTTCGATGTGCCAAGTTGCACCATGATTAAAGTAGGTTTTGATATGGCTCAGTTTACCAATTTCACCGTTATGAATTCGTTCAATAGCCTCTTGATAGACTGGGTTGTGAAAGCGTTGGTACCCAGAGGCTATGATGACCTTCTTTCTTGCAGCTTCTTTAGATGCTTCTAATATGGTGCGAACTCCTGGAGCATCAACGGCAACAGGTTTTTCTATAAAGGCATTAACATTCTTAGCAACTGCATAGGTTAAATGCAATGGTCTAAATAAAGGAGTTGTGGCCAGAATAACAGCATCAACACCAGAGTCTATTGCTTTTTGATACGCATCAAAGCCGTTGAAACGACGTTCTGGAGGTACATCGATTGAAGACGCTTGCCCTTTATAAGCTTCACGGTCATAACGTTTTCCTACACCTTTTTGAAGTAAATCTAATGATGATTCCAAACGATCAGAGAATAAATCGCCCATGGCCCAGAGCTTAACACTCGGGTGAGCCTTAAGGATTTGGGATGCTGCTCCCGTACCTCTTCCTCCGCAACCTACCAAAGCCACCTTTACGATATCTTTGCCCTCAGCATGAACACTACTTGAAAGAACTTGTTGTGCAAGAATTGCCGTTGTTAAAGCGCTTGATGTCGACATGAAATTCCTTCTCGTCGCTTCGTTATTTTTACTCATTTTTGATTCTCCTGTTTTAGAGGTGTCAATATATCTAAAATTTACTTATTTTTTCAGACAGTGTGCCTTCTGTCGCTAGAATTGATTACCCAAGATCTAAAAGTGAAGTCTTATAAAACAATCATAGAGACATTAGATAGTATTTTTATATCAGCCTGAAAAACAACCTAGTAACATTACCAGCTGCTTAAAAATTATTGAAGACTTAGGCATTAAGTCCGCTGTGGAAGAGAAATATATGGATCGAATTACTGCTGGAGCTTACGGTGCAGTGTTAAGGAAATGTAGTTGACTGCTAATGTTATCAGGTTGATTTTGCTGCAAAAATCGTCATAATATTAATGGCTTTATGATTGTCTTGCAAAATTTCGCTTTTTGATGCAGGGAGTTCCTGGAAAGCGCGATTGAAGATAATCATAAAGCATGATTTTACCATAAATAACGAGTCTCATTTGTAGAATCCAAAGGATAATTAAATCTATGTTTTTAAAGGCCCCCATTATAATGAGTAAGGTCTTAAGTTGAGGGGTTTCATGGGATTTCATTATCTTATGGTTGAGGAAGTGAGGACTCAGCCAAATTGACAGATTGTTCATATCCTCGATGGGTCTGCTGGCTAACGGTTTTGCTCTCTTTTCTTCCACTTTGCCATGGTGATGGATCGGTAGAGATTGTGTCAGTGGATGCTGAACTGAGTGGACGACATTACATAAGTCCTCAAGGAAGTGAGCAAGAATCCGTGCAATTCGAATGGCAAAATTTTAAAAAAATGAATTTTTACTTAGGCACTTATGATAAATTTGAAGGAGAAGCTGTGCTGACCTGGGCTTTTCGAGTTGATGAGAAGCTTCTTCTAGGTATAGCAAATGGGGACCCCGTGCATTTGGTCTTTACGATTTGTGGAGAGCACTCAGGAGATCCTGAGGAAATATATCCCATTGAAATTCATTCTCTTAAAAGAAATGCAACAGGCCCTAAGGAAGCATTGTCAAATCCAGGGCCTCTAGTGAGGAAGTTGAGCTTTGACCAATATCGTGTCAATAAAGTGTATCGTGTGCCCATTTCAATGGAAGAGCCTTGGGAGGTGGGAGACTTGATATGGTTTGGTTTGGATGGAATGAATTCTATGCAAGGCAAGAGTCATTCCATTGTTTTTGGCGGGGACCGCATTAGGTACCCCGGGAGTATAGAGCCACAATTAATATGTGTCCCCAATGAATGGATCAATTTCCATACTAAAGGACTTACATTACTGAACATTTTGCAATATAAACTACGTGCCCCATCAAGCCCATTAGAAAATGGAATTCCTTATGTGGATGATATGGAGAAGTTTGATGATTGGGGATTATTTCAGCCTCTTGGTATGTTGAAGTCATTTAAATTATTAATAGAGAGTGAGATCCACAGGGGGGCTAATATCCAATTACAGAACCTACAATTACAAAGAGGGTTTCATAGTCAAACAAAAAGGGTGGGAGAATCGTGGACGATTACAATTCCTGCCTACGGCTATTCGACCTGCGTGGTCTTAATACCCAGTTCAAGTCTGGAATCGCATCATGATGCTTATGGTTTCCCCAAGCGTTTTATGATAAAGGCGCACCTTAAAAAAGGAGGTGAGAGGATTGTTGCGGATTGGTCTGAAGCAGATTTTCCCTTCGAAGGAATGAAACCCTATTTGTAATTGTA
>JADGBV010000392.1 GCA_015231345.1 Planctomycetota bacterium | reverse complement strand
CCCAACCAAAGGGGCAGACCATGTACCGTATGTAAGTACTCTAAAATATCAGGAAGCTTTTCTTTTAAGAAGACTTCTTAGGTGCTTAAGTTTTTTTGCCACTTTTCGTGATGACTTCAAAGCATTTAAACTAGGGTTAATGGTTTTTTTATTTCCATCATCTTCCACCACTTCTACCTGAGGGAGAGTTTTGGCTTTCTCAACCAAAACAGGTAATTTCTTCTCCAATACTTGGATTTGCTTTTGAAGTTCTTCTTTAGACTTGACCATTGCAATGTAGATCTTAAACAGTAACGAGAAGGCATATTATTAAAAAGGGGCCTTTGCCAAGGCGCATCTCAGTTTCTTAAACTTTACTTGCCAAGTCCCCTCTCCCCGTATTCTGCGCCATCTAAAATTGCATATCAACAAAGGAAGGAGATAACCATGGCAAAAATGATCAAAGACTCAACAAAACTCGTATGCCCAAAGTGCGGCGAAGATGTTGCCTTTGCTCGCGTTTTCAAAACATGGGTTGACCCTAAAAAAGACGGCGACACTCAGTTCAGAGGCATGGTAAGAAGATGTAAATGCGGAAGCTTCGATGCTTCAGGACAAAATGTCAAAAGCCTCGTCGGCTAATTTCCCCCTTCATATGAATCAAAAAGGAAACCCAGTTTGGGTTTCCTTTTTTTTTGCCTGGTACTCATCAGGAGGATAATTCATATCAGTTATTTTTGTGCCATTTCCAGATTAATGTGCTCCTCGAAGGAGAAGAATAACCAGATTGCTGCAATCTATTCGAGTGCAGTTCTATGACTAGCCACCGAAGGGCCCCGGCCTCTTTAGAGTCCAGAGAATATCAAACCTAATATTTTTTGCAGATAGCAATATATGTGGTTGTCAGCAACTCTTCTTCTGAAAACTCCTGCAACTCTTCACGGATGGATTCACTCAAGTATTGCTTGCCTCTTGTTATTTCCCCATCGATATTAAGGGTTCGGACTTCACCGAAAGTCTTGTTGAGCATTTCATTCCAGGTTTTGAGTCTGATTTCATTCACATAGTGGGGGCAGGAGCTTTGGAAGCGCAGGTGATTCCATGGAGGAGTCTGGGGCCTAAAGTCGTGATCTCCATGGATTGCTGTAAATAGATGAATATCGAGGTAAAACAGACCACCTGGTTTTAGAATCCTATGCACCTCATCCAGGGCACGCTGGGGATCGTCGATATGTTCAAAAACTGAAAATGAAAATGCCCCGTCGAAGCTATTGTCGGGGAAATCCAAATGGCAGGCATTCATCTTTCTGATATTCATCCTTCTCATTGATTTCACGCCCATTTGTTCCATAAGGGCTTGTTTGAAGTACTTGTGCTTTCCCAGGCATAAATTGATAAGGCTTCTAGCTCCTCTATAAATGCCGGCCGATTGGAATAAACCAGCTATCGCCTTTAAAGATAAGGTTTCCAGGGGAGGCTCACTATCAATGGCCGTTACATCATTGCCTGCGGCAAAAACCGATGTATAACCCAAGTTTTGTCCGCAGCCCACTTCGAGCAGTTTTTTGTCACTCCAGTGAATATCATGATTCTGCTGGATTTGAGATTTGGCCAAATTAGCTCTCTGTAGATATTTAGCAGCAACTTGAGGAGAATGAGCTTTCAAGTTGAATATTCTCGAAAAGTCTGATAAGAGATTACTGAGACAAAACTTTGAATAAGACTTCATTTGTGTGGATTCTGAAAAAATGATTTAGGTTATAATGAGTTGTGCTCGTACGAGTAAATTTTCGAGCAATTAAGATCATAAATTTTAGCAACCTACTGTCAATCGCTCCTGCTTAAATTGTCATTGATTTCTCCTCGTATCTCTTTTGCCTATAGGGCTCTTATAGCTTGTGGAATTACTATGTGATGGAGACACACATAGTATTTATAGCGATTTAACGGTAGATTTAATATCCCTTCGAATAATCGCACATCACTTTCTCCAGAGTCCAAGCGCCCCTTTGCTCATCAAAACGTAGAGTCGCAACCAAAGTCTGCTCATGCTTCAATACGAGCAAGCCTTCTTTCTTAGGAGAAAGCGAACTTAGAAATTCACGAATCACATCCTTGCGGCCTTGGTAGAAATCAAAAGCAGTGCTTTGGGTAACCTGCTTTATCATACAACCATCAAGTATCTGATCATAAGGCACCCAAGCTTTATACTCTTGTGGCGCTTGTTTAGCTAAAATTGCCTCTGTCAGTTCACCCAATTCTTCAGCCTGAGCCAAAGCAAACGAACCCGAAGCTAAACGGGTCAATGCTTGTAAATGAGCCTTGGAGCCCATTCCCTCAGCCAAATCTTCAGCCAAAGTGCGAATATACGTACCTCCAGAGCAAACCACCCGCATCGTCGCCAATGGAGATTCATAAGACTCCACGTCAAGCTCATAAATAGTGCACGGACAAGGCTCTCGTTCTATTTCCTTACCTTCACGGGCAAGTTCATAAAGCCTGACACCGTCTTTTTGTTTTGCCGAATACATGGGAGGAATTTGTTGATATACCCTCTCCAGAAAAACTTGCCCTGCTGTCGCTATGGAGTCAAGGTCAACAGGAATGCTTTCCGTCGTTGATATGGGATCAGAGCAGTGATCACCCGTTGGTGTTTTTTCGCCAAAACGCATTAATGCACGATACTCTTTTTTTGACCCCAATAAATACCGAGAAAGTTTCGAGGCTTTCCCCAGTAAAATAACCATCAAACCATCGGCAAAAGGGTCAAGTGTTCCACCATGACCTATCTTGGGTAATTTCCTTTTGCTTAAGCCCGAGGCCTCACCAAGAGCCCGACTCAACTCTCTGATAACCTGAAAAGAGCTAATGTCTTTTGGTTTATTCACCAAAAGGCAACCATTAAGGTTTTGAATCCAGTCGCAGTTCAATATTTAAAATCTAAATGGAATAAAAGAAATCACAGCAAGTTTGACCTTCGCCTCATCTTGTAAACTGAACAGCACATTATTCCAAACAGTAATATTCATGAGTGCTTTTTCTTTTCCTAGCCCCTTTGATGTGGGGCCTCAATTCGCCCAATACACTAAGTTCTCTTTTGAAGGCAAAGCCTGTTTTGGCGATTTTTGCCGCTATGTGTGGGAGCACCACCAAGATGATTTATTCGCTAACCTGAGCAAGCGTGAGCAAAGCGAAGCCATGATGTCAAGCTATTTAGAATCTGTCTAAATTACTTTCCCAAGGGGAAAAAGGCAAAGAAGTCTTTGAAGAAGCCCAATATATTACATAGCACCATCAGCAATATAAAAACGGCAAAGGCGACGCTAAAACCTAAAGAGGATGCCATCCCCTTCGATGACTGCAAAAATGAATATAAGCCCAGCTTCTGGCTCAACTCACTCGTAATAGGCTTTTCAAGAAAAACGGTCATCTTTTGAGTCACTTTTTCACCATAAGTGCCTAATACTTCGGGGGCGCTATCGGGGTAATCTTGGGAAAAAAGGTAAACCCCCCCAATGACCAAACCTATAAATAACGCAACTAAAAACCTTTTCATAACCTAAAATCCAAAAAATCTCTTAACTAAAAACGGTATAATAAGCCTGCAACAAGTCGAGTATTCTTCTTGTCGTCATCTTTTTCCATACCGAAGTCTCCATTAAAACTCCAGCGATCTTTAAGAGGCCAGCTAAGCTCAATACCTCCACCCTCGTCTTTCAAGAAATAAATACCACCACTCCGAGCCGTATTATCTTGATCTTCAACATATAAACCAAAACGAGGCGACAAACCGAGTAGTTCAGTATGACTCACACCCACACCAGCTTTTAAGCCTTTCATTAAAACAAAATCAACTTCAGCCAATCC
>JADGBV010000391.1 GCA_015231345.1 Planctomycetota bacterium | reverse complement strand
TTTAATAAAGGTCTGTACGAGAAGGGGTATATCTTCACTTCTTTTTCTTAGAGGAGGTATTTCAATTCGAACAACATTGACTCGATAATACAAATCTTCCCTAAACACCTCATTCTTGACCAGATTATGAAGATACTTATTTGTTGCCGCTATAACCCTCACATTGGTTTTTATGCTCTGAGTTCCACCTACCGGTACATACTGTCGCTCCTGTAATACGCGGAGCAGCAAAGCCTGAAAAGGTGGGGAGAGGTCACCTATTTCATCAAGAAATAAGGTTCCCCCTTCAGCCAAGGCAAACCGTCCCAATTTATCACTTTTAGCATCTGTAAATGCTCCAGCTTTATGCCCAAATAACTCTGAATCCAGTAAAGTATCAGGAAAAGCGCCACAGTTTATCGCAACAAATGGTTTCTTTTTGCGAGGGCTGAGATTATGAATGGCTTGGGCAAATAATTCTTTTCCCGTTCCACTTTCTCCCTCAATGAGGACTGTACTAGCACTCTGGGCAATATCGGGAAGAATCTTAAAAATATCCTGCATGATATCATTTTTACTCACGATATCCTCTAAAACATGCTGTCCCGATATTTTCTTCATCAACTCTTCAACAATACTCATATCTCTAAATGTTTCCACCCCTCCAAGGACAGTACCTTTGTTGCTTTTTAGCACAGCTGTTGAAATACTAATGGGAACGTTTTCACCCATAACATTCTTTATCATGACTGTTTTATTGTGTATGGGCAATCCGGTATCAATGGACTTTTTTAAAGGGCAATCATTATCGCAGATATTAGTACGAAATATATCCTTGCAGTAATTACCCAAAGCTTTTTCTGCTGAGGTACCTGTTATTTCTTCTGCTGCTCGATTGAATGAGGTGATTTTCCAGTCTTTGTCGACGGTAAACACCCCATCAGCTATTGAGTCAAGGATGAGAGCAACTTCTTCATTTTTCATAACTAAACTACACTCTATCTCTAAAATTGCAATATGCAATGTTTTAAAATTTGTAAAGATGCGAAATGCATCTTTACCCACATTTTCTCTCGGACTTTATTTTGAATGAGGCTCTATAAGTGCACCAGAGTACCTTTTTCGTGATACCCCCTAAGACTTCTTGATAACCTTAACGTGCTGTCGTCGCCGAGGGGTTTTCGTTTCGCTTCACACCTAAGCTACATCTCTCTTTATGCTCCTTGTAGCTTGCGCAACTCATACACTCGTAGACCTTAAGGTCTACATCAGGGTGCTTTTGCCCCTGACACATTGTTCCAGGAACCTCCATACAATTTTTCCCATTATGGGGAAATGCTGGACATTTCACCTGCCTTTCCGAAGGACAGTCCATAATATCCCAGCAATCGGTGAAATTTGAATCAAACTCCTGAGTATAACGCTGAAGTTCATCACGGATTGAGAGACACACTTCCGACGATCCCCCATTTTTTTCAAGCTCTTTAGTCAGAGACTCGAGGCGACTTATATGAGCAGAAGCATCTTTCCTTAGCTTTCTGTTTTTTTCTTGAGCAACAACATCGGGAAGAGCATCGCGCCAAATTTCAAATCCCCCTAACACCTCTCCATCCCTTGCGATAATCGGGCCGGCATTTACGATAATGGTGTGCTTCACTCCCTTTCTATCCTGCACAGACACCTGTATTCCCGTGACCATTTGCTTACTCTTCATGGCCTGTTTTAGAGGACACTGTTGCTCACAAAGATCACTCTTAAAAAGCGAACTACAGGTCGTCGTTTCTTGAATATCTCCTTCTTTTATATGAGAAAACTCACGGCATGCAGGGTTCATATACTGGAGCACCATATCGCTATCCACAATAATAAAAGGATAATCAGACCCGCGATATACACTAGTCACAAAAGCAGCCATGGTTTGAAACTCTTTGTATGCTTTGGTTCTTGAAATCAATCTCTCAAAGAAAGAGTGCTCTCCGAAGTGAATATTCTCGGAATAAATCCTCTTATCCATACTCTTTTTATTCATTCTTTGTCCTAAAATTTTCAGTGAAAAAACAAGTGCTATTTTACTGCTCCACTCACCTAGAAGGTGGAAGAAATGAGTACATAGAAAGAGGCATGCCATAGATGCAAAGCAAGTCATATCCTCAGGTAGATAGCCCCTCTTTCTCACTTTCATTTAACCAAACACCGAAAGGATGCATAATGCAACCTTAGCGACCCCCTATGCAATTAGGACATATGGGGATTGAATTAAAAAAATATGCCTTCTAGAGACTCCTGTCTTCCCAGATTAGTCTCTGCGCTTTTTCGATTATGAAAGTTGAGAAAAAACACTACGCAGGCCCGTACAGACCTCATTCTCCTCGCCCGGCCTAAGACTGCGCATATCAAAGTAGAGAGCATTTTTATGTATGCGACAAAATAGTGCAGGACGTGCCCCTCGCAATAACCGCGCCACATCGTTGACATCAAAGGAACCCTGGAAGGTGAGAGCAACCGAAGGGACACCTTCATCTGGATTGGTTCCACTTCCGATAAAACAGGTAGACTCAACACGACGCACCTCTATCTGAGGAGATAGATTTAGGTTCTTTTCAATAGTGTCAGCACGCTCATTAAGATCCTGGAGCGATAAGTCCAGAGCCTGATAGAGTGGGAGCGCGGCATGATTGTCATTGATAAAATGAATAAGCGTATTTTCCAGGGCTGCCAGTGTCAGCTTACAGACGCGAAACATACGTGCGAGGGGGTGACGGCGAACTTTTGCGACCCAATCCGCAGAGCCAATGATTATTCCGCTTTGAGGGCCACACATAAGCTTGTCGCCACTGAAGCATGTTAGGTCTGCTCCAGCACGAATAGAGTCAACAACAAGTGGTTCTGGCATAATACCGTAGCGAAAAAGGGGGATGAGTGAGCCACTTCCCACATCATCAATCACAGGAATATTTCGCTTTGCACCCAGCTCACATAGTTCATCAATCCCGGGGGTCGAGTGGAATCCACGAATGCGGTAATTTGACGTATGAACGTGTATGAGTGCGGCTGTATTATCATTTATGGCTTGTTCGTAATCGTGTAGATGCGTCCGGTTGGTTGTCCCCACTTCTACCATAGTGCAGCCACTGTAAGCCATAACATCTGGCATACGAAACGATCCCCCAATCTCAACAAGCTGCCCTCTGCTGACAATAACCTCTTTGCCCTGGGCAAGAACGCTTAGAGTAAGCATTGTTGCTGCTGCATTATTATTGACCACCGTAGCAGCTTCACATCCGGTGAGCTCTTGAAGCATTCTTTCTATGTGGTGTTCTCGTAAAGAACGCTTGCCTCCTTCGATATCTACCTGTAGGATTGAGTACCCAGACAAATTGCCAACAGCGTGGAGCGCTGTATCACAAAGGGGCGACCTCCCCAAGCCCGTATGAAGCAGTATTCCCGTTGCGTTCACAGCTCGCTTGGCGTTGGATGAAATTTGCGACAGTCGATAACGAAGGGTTTTTGTTATACTAAGCAGAGTAGGGACTGACAAAGAGCTTCCTTCTAGAATCTGTGAGCGCAGATCATCGCACAAACGACGAAATTCCGAAAGAGTTGCACCTCGCCCAAACTCTTCAATAAGCTCAGCCCCCTCATGAGAATGAAGAAACGAGGTAGCTGAGGGTATGTCGCGTAACAACGAGGAAGAAAGCGGAGGTGTATGGGAGTCGAACCCACCCGGGACCTTTTCGGCCCCACAACAGTTTTGAAAACTGCGGATGTCACCGGACATCGAACACCTCCATTAAGACGGTAATCATACTAACGACACCGAAATTTATTGAGCAGAACAACAACAAGAGGCAGCTTGTTGAGGCGGGAGTGTGACA
>JADGBV010000390.1 GCA_015231345.1 Planctomycetota bacterium | reverse complement strand
CGGGAGGTTGCATGCGAGAGGCATAAGTAATAAAGTAATACTCACCAAATTTCACGATCCTGGGGTCTTCCATACAACCCCTATCAGCACCGCTTTCAGGTGGTGAAAACAATGGTTTATCAGATACTCTCTCAAAATCCAAGCCGTTTTTACTTATAGCCATAGCCAAATGGACTATATGTTCGTCATCGTGACCAGCACAGCGATAAATCATGATAAACTCATCATTTTCCTTATCGTACCAGGCGGCTGGATTAGTTGCAATCAAACTTTCCCATGAATTCTGGGCATTAGGCTTGATAACAGGGTTGCCTTGATGGCGGGTTAATTTTATAGACATAGGTCAGCTCCAAAAATATCTTACGCAGTTCTTACATTATAGAATATTTTTCCATTCAGTCAATACACTTTTTGAAATGAGACGAATAAATCTGAACTTTTGAACTTCATGTCAAAAAACACAAGACAAATGATGAGCCTTAACCAAGTAATGAATGCAGAAAGCTATTAAGTATGGGCTCAAAACACTTTTATTAAAGCATTCATAGCTCTTAAGCAAAGTCATTTAACCCACTTGACTTTACTCAGAATTTGAATAAAATATCAACTAAATTGGTTTAGCTAATTCATACAACAATGCTGATGGCGATATAATGACTTAGTAGAATGTTAATTTTTAGATGAAATTAATTAAAGCTGAAATCTTTTATATATTATACTACAGCAAGCCTAAACTATTGAACATTATGCTACATCAAGAAGCAGAAAGAATGGAGTTTTTATGAAAAAGATAATATTTGTGATTAGCACCTTTGCCGGACTTTTAGGCATGCAAGCTTTAGCAGATATAACAACATCGAATATGTTCGGCAAGGGAATGGTGCTTCAACGAGAGCAGCCCGTTCCCATCTGGGGAAAAGCTGACCCAGGCGAAAAAGTCATAGTAAGTTTTGCCGGCCAAGAGAAAAGTGTAACAACTGGCGACGACGGAAAGTGGCAGATAGTACTTGATCCGCTGCAAACATCAAGCGAAGGCCAAACTCTATATATAAAAGGCAATAATGAGAAGAGTTTTGCTAGTGTGTTAGTCGGCGAAGTATGGCTCTGTGCCGGACAATCAAATATGGCAGGGCGATTTGGCCCCAAAAGCCCTTTTCCGGAAAAATACGACAAAAAGAAGCTCAGAGGGATGCGCTTTTGTGGAAAAGGCAATAAAGGCTGGGATAATATAGATGAAAAGTCTGCAAAAAGCCTCTCTCGTGTAGCCTTCTTTTTTGGAGCTTACCTCTACGAGGAACTCAACGTACCTATTGGACTGATTACCCGCCATAATGGTGGAACACCCATGCAATCCTGGATGTGTGCGGAAGATGCCGAAGTTGCCCGTAAAGCGTTGAATATTCCAGAAGGATGGCGTGAAGAACCCAAAAAGATACGCGAGCCTGCCTATCAATATAATGACAAACTAAAAGAGGTCATTCCCTACGGGATTCGCGGAGCTATCTGGTATCAGGGTGAACGCAACGCCAAATCAAACACAGCTTGGGAGTACGATCAGTTAACTGTTCATTTTCTTAATAGTTGGCGCAAAGACTGGGGTGAACGCGCAGGGCTTGAAACTCGCAACTTTCCTTTTTATTACGTGCAGATCCCAACAGATATCCACATGCGCAATTATGAATTCCCATGGGTTCGCGACCGTCAGCGTCGCGCACTTGATATAACAGAGAACACAGGAATGGCTATCTTCTGGGAAGAGGGACCGGGCCTACACCCGGCAGGCAAAGAGCTAGCTGGAAAACGCCTAGCATTATTAGCACTAGCAAAGGATTATGGTCAAACAGACCTCGTTCACTCCGGCCCCTTACTCGACACTGTTAGTTATTCTCCCAATACAGCTAGTTTATCATTCAAACATGTTGGTGGCGGGCTTAAAGAACGCAATGGTGAAGCCAAACTCAAGTATTTCGAATTAGCAGGTGAAGATGTAAAATATCATCCGGCTGAAGCTATTATTGAGGATGATAAGGTTATTGTCACCTGCCCCGCTGTTAGTGACCCTAAGTATGTGCGCTATCTCTTCAATGCCAATCCACCAGTTAAAGAGAGTAAAGAAGGCGGTGCAGGTGACAAAGGAGAATCCAATTTCAGTTTGATGAATGTGGATGGAATTCCAGCTTCTGCATTTATGACCGATAATGAATTACCCGTAGCCCCGCGTGCTGAGATGCAGAAAAGGATAGATCGTGATAAGAGGCAAGCCGAAAGAGAAGGCAAAAGCGGAAATAAGAAGAAAAAGAAGAAATAGTAGCAATAGAAGAAATAGATAGATTTTACTTGATAAGACGAGATCATTAACATGAAAAACAGGCATACCCTTATGGTTAACTCCATTATATTATTTGCGTTGGCCTCTATCTCGAGTTTTGCCTTGCTCACCGCCGAGCAAAAACCCAACGTGATTATGATTCTCACTGACGACCAAGGATGGGGAGACCTCAGCCTAAATGGCAACAAAAACCTAAGCACCCCTAACATAGACTCCCTAGCCCACCAGGGGGCCATGTTTGACCGTTTCTATGTTTGCCCCGTATGTTCGCCAACGCGAGCCGAGGTATTAACTGGTCGTTACCATCAACGCAGCGGAGTCTACTCCACTTCCGCCGGAGGCGAGCGCCTCAACATCAAAGAGAAAACCCTGGCCGACGCCTTCCTAGCTGCAGGTTACAAGACTGCAGCTTACGGAAAATGGCATAACGGCATGCAGGGCCCTTACCACCCCAATGCTCGTGGTTTTGAGGAGTTCTACGGGTTCTGCTCGGGGCACTGGGGAAACTATTTCTCTCCCATGCTAGAACATAATGGAAAAATAGTCACCGGTGAAGGATTTCTAGTGGATGACCTCACCAATAAAGCCATGACCTTCATGGAGGAAAACCGTGAAAAACCCTTTTTCGTCTACCTGCCCTACAACACACCTCACTCACCCATGCAGGTTCCCGATCTGTACTGGAAGAAGTTCAAGAATCACCCCCTTCCACAGCGTAGTCAAAAGAGAGAAAACCTCGATCACACCCGTGCCGCACTAGCCATGTGCGAGAATATAGACTGGAATGTCGGTCGCCTACTGAATAAAATCGACCAGCTTGAACTTAAGGAGAACACTCTGGTAATTTACTTTTCCGATAATGGCCCCAACGGCCACCGCTGGATTGGAGATATGAAAGGGAAGAAAGGAAACACTGATGAGGCTGGAGTACGCACACCTATGCTTATGCGTTGGCCGGCCGGAATCCGGGCTGGTACTCAGGTAACCCCAATCTGTTCTGCTGTCGATCTAGTACCCACATTGATGGACATCTGCGGACTAAAGACTCCGGGACCTTTACCTCTCGATGGATTCAACCTGCTCCCCCTACTAAAGGGGAAGCCCAATGCCCAAGAAGGCCGTATCATCGTCAATGCCTGGAACAAAAATAGAAGCGCACGCAATCAACGCTTTCGCATGACCAGACCTGGAAAACTCTATGACATGATTAAAGACCCAGGGCAAACCATTGACGTCAAATCTAAGCATCCAGAAGTCGCAGCGACCATGAAATTTGCCATGAATGAAGTCTATAAGGATTTGGTATTACTGAATAAGGATACTGATAAACGGCCTTTTTACATCACCTACCCCAAATCTCAGATCACCCAGATTCCGGCACGCGATGGAAGCTCGAAGGGAAACATCAAGCGCTCCAACAGACACCCCAATAGTTCCTATTACACCAACTGGATCCATGTGGATGATGCCATCACCTGGGAAGCACAATCCGCCTGGGCTGGAGACTACCGTGCTGAGATCTACTACTCTTGCC
>JADGBV010000038.1 GCA_015231345.1 Planctomycetota bacterium | reverse complement strand
AAGGGCAAGCCTGTGGACTGTAGCGGTTATTTAAAACCAGTTCATTATGCCCTTCCAAAATTTTGTAGAATGTCACAATACTCCTCCCTTGAGATGATGCTAGGACGTGTCGCTCAATCCGAAAAGGGGGAGTGCGATCCCCCTTTTCATTTAAGCTCCGTAGTAGGAGAGCTTAATCCGCGGGATCTTTTTTCATTTTTTTTATAGGCGAGGTCAGCAGGGTCTAGTTTGGCTCAGTGAGTTTGAGAATAAACCTGCTATATGGTGTCAGATAAACTGGGGGCTAGCACCAGAATAAAAGCTAAGCTCTATTGCCCATCAAACTTTCTTCGGATTCAAAACCAACTTTTTCAGATTTTCAATTAATGTGCCCGATGCGTAAGTAGCATCTTTGTCCCAGTTGTTTCTTCTCCATAATTCATTCCATAAGTGCACACTCACAGCATTCTCTGGGAGAGAATAACTCCCTTCTACAAATTTATGAGCATCAACCCAGTGCACACTACAGTTCTCTTCTGGCACACTAACATATTCTTCTAACCTCAATCCTTTAATGAGAGGGGAAAAGAGGGATGGGCCTGTCAAGCCCCACATTTTTGCACCCACTCCTTTTGTGAGTGATTGAGACAAAGTCATGGCCAACAAGCATAACTGAGAACGAGGTGGTACTTTTAATATGGCCAAATTATATTTCACTCTGTCGGTAACCCTATATTCATCAACACCATCTTTCTTTCCTATCCAATCTACGTCAAATTCACTCGTAAAATAATATTCACTACCAATAGGTATCTCCTTTAAGCAAATAACATCCATATCCACCCAAATACCTCCATGTTGATACAGGTATGAATATTTAAACACATTACTAAAACCAGACAAACTCTGATTATCTGAATTAAAGACTTCACTTCTAGGAACGATTTCATTCGCATCTCTTAAAATAGTTCCTTCAGGAACACCTTCCAAACTATCATACACAAATAAGTTGAATTCATAACCATGATTTTGAAATGACTTAATGCACATTTGCTCAAGCAGACTTAATCTCTTTCCAACCCAAACACTGAATATCTTATCTCTTTGCTTTACAGGGGCTTGCATATTTTTCACCAAGGACTCGCATCCATACCCCTCTTTACCAACAATAATTCCCGACTCCAATTTTCCTCTCATCCTATTCACATTCCTATAATCAGATGTATAGATATCTGTTATAGACATATTTTGACCTCTCTTTTCATCATCGTGATCAATCCTTTCATAGACATATTGGAGAGGCAAGTATGTTATAGAAAGCCCATATATCTTCAGCCTCTCTACAAAATCTACATCTTCGGACCCCCAGCCCTCAAAATCTTCATCATAACCATTGAGTTCATGGAAAAACTTTGACTGAACTACAATTTGCCCGGCTATCTCGTACTTAGGAGTCAACACCACATTAGCATCACTCTCATACAAGAGGTAAATATACTCAAGGAAATTTTTCGGCATCAATGCATCTGCATCCAGTGACACTAGAATCTCCCCACTGCATTGGTTAGCAGCAACATTTTTAGCATGTGACATATGAAAATGTTTTGGCCTATCAGTTTTATAATAAACGACAATCCCATTATCAATATATAACTTCAGATTCTCTTTTACCCATCCCTCAAGATCATCTTCTGAGTTATAATCGAGCAAAACAAACTCACAGGGTCCATATTCTTTATTATTCTCTATGCTTCTTATATAAGTCTTTGATAAGTGCTCCAGTCTATTTTTACATGTCGTATATACTGATATCTTGGTTTTATGATGTAAATTAGCATCTTTTTTTGTTAGTTGTTCAGGCAAAGTAAGTTCTACAGGCATTTTTTCATGTTTACACCATCCACCGACAAAGAGGGAACTAGCCTCTTCATAAGTTAAAAAACATGAAAGTTCTTTGCTGTCACTGTAAATATGTAAATCTTTACCACTTAATTTCCAAAAACACTCCATTGCAGCTTTTCCCTCAAGCACTTCGCTGCCGCATAAAGTCAACTTTCTTTTATCGTAGCCAACTCTTTCATAGACCCATTCATTATTCAATAATTCTTCATTCAGTTCACAGCTCCCTTCAGGGCCCTTAATCATTCTGTCTTTTAAGGAAATTTCGCTTTTTTTAGAAAGATGACTGGAGTTCAAATAAGCATCTGCACTAATCTGTAAATCCACATAGCTAACCACGCTTCTAAGGTTTATAAAAGGAGTTTCAGTTTTATAATCAGTCCAATTCTGCAAAAATATTTCTTTTCTAGAAATCGTTACTATTTTAGATCTATCAATAGCATAAGATTTGTAGTACTCCTCAAATGTCCTCAGCAGCATATTCTCAGACTGAATACAACGATCACTGTACCAATCCTGCTCTCTTTCACTTGAATCATTCACTAATTTTCGAACAATATCTTTACCAACCTTATCATTTCGAAGCACGATCAAGTCAAGGTCCAGACTTTTATCCTTACGATCTCCAAATAACAATAAACTTTTACCTTCCATATATAATTTTATAAAAGGCATTATATTAACCTTAGTGTTCATTATAAGAACATTGTGAGGTATCAGAATTAAATATTCACACTCACTGACCTCCTCCAACTGCTTTGCCAACTCAACCATTCCATCCAAGTCATTTTTGCTTTCATCATATATACCATATTGATGGCAAAAACCTTTAGCACTGCAGTAGTTCTCTCTGTTGCTTAAGAGGAGACCTCTATATTCTTCACTTATACCAGCAGGGTATGAACTTAACACTACGACTCGATCATTACTCTGCTCCTCAGAGTGATAAATCTCATCATCACGGTAAAGCTCAATAGTAATATTTACATCAAGTAGAGATTTACCTATCCACGCTTCAAGATTATCATCATAACACAAATTAGCAATGACTAAACCATTCTCATTCCTAAACTGCAATCTGTTATTTTCAAGTGACCACTTAGACTCTGATTGAGAGGCTCCATACAAAACATACTGTTCTTCATTCCCGGGAAGGTAAGCAAAAGTCATCCTCCTACGACTACTCGTTGAGCTTTCAAAAATCCAGTTATAGCGAACTATTTTAGCCTGGCACCAAGTGGAATCCGACATTATAATCTTATATGAATTGTTAGGAATAAGTCCACAGCTATAGCTTAGCAGTCAAGAGCCTAGACTTGCTAACCCCTGGATTTAATGGATTGAATAGCTTTTCGGACAACTTCGTGAAATATCTTTTTTTCAGGATCAGCTAGTATAGCCTGCAAAAAAGCCAAATCACTTTCAACACCCAGGTACCCAAGAGAATTTAAGGCTGCTATTTTCATCACTGTACCTTTTCCTTCATTAGCTTGAAGTTTAACCATAGGCAACGCCTTCCCTATTCCCATTTCACCAACTAATTGCATGGCTGTCACTCTGCTAGGGTAATGTGCTTCTTCATCTTGAATTAAATCCAACATCAATTCCGTAACCTTTTTTAACTCAACTTCTTCATAATCTCCTTTAAACTCTGCTATGGCTAGTAATGCTGTTCCTGATACATCAGAATCTTTATCTTCCATACCTTTAAGATAACTTGACTTAAGCTCAGAGCTCATACCTGGGTGCACTTGATATGCATCCCTTAAATGTTGCATGGCATAACCTCTGAAGAAGCCATCTAAATCCTTCTCTTCAACCATTTTCATTAGCTCCCCTAAATATTCAGGGGTATTAACATTTTGATTTTCAAGTTTAATCATTATTCGATCTTTTATATGAAGATCGTAAACATTATCACTAGGACCTTCTCGTAAATATCGATATAATTCTTTCCGCTCAGTTAATTTAAGGGATTTTCCAATCCCTTTAATAGCGACAATTCTATTTTTATAACTTGGTTGCTGACCATCAGGAGTTCTCCACAATGGTTCCATACGGCTTAATCCCCTATCTTTACTCTCAACTCCTAGCTGACTCGAAATAATCTCACTTTTCGTCACTTCTTCTTTGCGAACAGAAGTATTTACTATTTTAGCATCTACTTTTTTATCATTTTTTTTCCCTTTCTCTGGGGAATCTGATACACTTCCCTTGCTAAGTGATTTCTTAGCAGGGCTCTCAACTTGCCCCTGATCATCTTGGTCAGCTCCATTCTGGCTAGAATGGTTAAACAAAAAGGTAATACCTACTCCACATATAATAAGAAACAATACAAATATTGTTTTCATTTCTAGAGAGTACTTTCGCTACTTAATAAACACGGCCAACATACTCACCATTTTGATAAATATCAATATGGTGACAAGCAGCTGTTTTATGAGCTTCAGGTGTCTTTAAAAGAACAACAGTAGTCTCATCAACCTCATTAAAATCGTCTTTTAGAAATATCTTGTTAGTCGTCCCATCTAAACAGGTGACTCCAGCTAAGATTATTTTCATATTGACTTCCATACTTTCTAGAACAGGAGCCGCCACAAGCTTTAAATTCATGATTAAAGTACCATCTTCTAAAGATTTTGAATACCAGAAAGAGGTTTTTCCAGCACCAAAAACTTCAATTCCCTGCAGCTTAATCACACCAAGAATCGGCCCCTCTTTTCCCAATCTCAACAAGACATTCCTTTCCTCAGCAGAGTCCAGACCGAAAGCCATTTCTCCCGATTGAGTTGCGTACCAAGAATTTAATCGGGAGTCGCCCTCAAATATCACTCCGGATGGACTATAAGAAGAGAAGTCCATTTTTCTCTCATTACCTACTATACAAACAAAAGGGTCCACTGGCAAGTCAACATCTACAGCAACCACCAACATTGTTGAGCTAGAAACAACACCCTCTTCGTCAGTATAAAAAGCAGTCACTTCATATTCAAGAGGTTCATCAAAAGTATAGGCCATAGCCTCACCCTGTCCTACATCGTATGTATTTCCTGATATGACAATTGAGCCAGCATCAGTAGAAGAGCTTAAAGAAGGAGATAACAGAAGAGAGTCGCCTACACGAATTGTCATCGATTCTTCTTCAGGAACATAAGTCTTACTCCAAGAAATTGACTTGGATATTGTCTTGGCTCCATTCTGAAAAGACACGTCTAGATCAGTTTCTTGGACAGGGTCTAGCTCAATATTTGCATACCACTTCTTGTATACAGACGATTCCACAACTCCGCCATTACTTAAGCTCATCAAGTCAACAAAGTCACCTTTACCTTCCACACATACAGGAGAAATTTTACTTGTACTCACGTCATTAATACCACAGTCTACAGTCAGTTTATTATCAATCCAATCTTTAATCCCATTTGAATCAAGATCCTCTCCCGCAACTGATTTTAATATTAGTTTTTCTAGTTTGAGCTTTCGGTCATGAATACCATTATTCCACTTAACTCGAACAGTATGCGCTCCAGCTTTCAACCAAGGAAGTATGTAAGAAGTATGATTCACAGCAAGGCTTTTCCTAGCATCTAAATCAAAAGCATAACACTCCCCTGTTTTAACGGGCACTAAAAAACTAAAATCTGGCAATGCGGTCCACTCACCTTCATAGTAATTCCACTCTAAAGTCCCCTTTAAGTCCGCAGAAGAAATCCTCTTATAACCAGAAGCTGGTTTAGCCATATAAACTTCTAATCTATCCTGTCCTGCAGCTTCAAAATAAGTAACTTCAATACTATGAGTCCCTGTGCTCAGCTCGATATTAGCATATTTTGACTTGTAAGAGTGGCATCCATCATTATCTATTACAAGCTGATCATCTATAAATAACTGGCTACCATCATCAGAACCAAGTTTAAATGAGTAATTTCCACTTTCTGTGATATCTAAACTTCCAGAGAAATTCATAGCATAATGATCAGTACGGCTTTCATCAGATTCAGAATTACGAAGCGTACGCTCACCAACATACTGATCATCTACCCAGACAGCAAGGTCATACATTTTCGATAAATACTTATATTCACTGGCTCTTCCTAGCAAATCTAAAATATACATATCATCTTCTTGTGTTTCAAACTGATATGTCACATCCCCTCTAAAGCCTTTACTTACAAGGGTATCCCCGTCTTTTCTCCACCGACCTTTCTTTGATATAAATTCAGCGGCATTGATTGTCAAAACTTCATTTAACTCCGTCTCAGAGCCTACATTGCCCAAAGATCCATAAATCAGAGCCTCATAATAGTCATTTATACCATCTCCATCCGTATCAGCCGAAAGAGGGTCAGTTTTGTACGTCAAAATTTCATCCTTATCTGAAATCCCATCACCATCTGTATCAGTTGATGTAAGGCTAGTTCCATAAGTTTGCTCTTCGAGGTCAGTCAAACCATCACCGTCTGTATCTAATAAACCTTGCCGCGCTTCCAAATCTTCATATTTATAGATAAGGTTCTCCAAAGGTATTATCTCATCTCGAGTAGAGTTCTTCCAGGTCATTCCCGCTTCCCCTCCCCAATAATTAACAACAAAATCAATTTTTATAGGGTGAAAGCCTTTCTCTAAGTAAACAGATTTCAAAATGCGATAATGCCCCCTAATAGCAGATGAAACGATAGGCACATTCATGTCATCGATATAAAATTTAGCAGCAGCCGATCGTGAGTTGAAAAAATAAAATTCATAAGTATCACTTTCTGGAACGCGCAAGATGGATTCAACCCTGGTAATAGTATACTTACCTGTTCTTACTTTTAGGTCTGACTCTACTGATTCAACTTTATTTAAACTAGCATTAGACAAGTCAGGCACGTACTCCAAAGTACTTTTGCTACCTTCGAATGGCCAATTAAAAGTGGTCTGAATAAAACCAAACCCCACTGAATCAGCAGGGTAAGGGGATATAACCACCTCTGTTTGAGCTATTTCAGAAACAAATTCCTCATTTTCGACTTGAGAAACTGCTTTAAAAGTTGTATCCGAATACAAATCAATGGGGCCAACGTAAACTGGAGATTGAGAGGTTGGGTCATGGTCTACATCAAATTCATAATGAGCATGAGCTTCAGGTGGAGGCTCCACTGAAACAGTACCTCCTTCTGGAGGAAATATAGCAACAGGACTTGGGTCAATTACAGGCTTTCGAGTTTTAGAAAACAAAGCCAGAGACAAATACTGCCATGTATGATACCTCTCTTCATCTACAAATGTATCCTCATCAATGGCAAGCTTAAGCAACCCATTATCTAAAAAATGTGGATCAAACTGGTCTGGAGCAAGAACTGGAAAACCACCTTCCCCGCGAAGTCCTGCTAGTGATAAAACAACCCCTCCAAGGTTTGCCATATCAATATTCATAGAAGTATGTCCACTTCCCAGTCCTCTGACTTTTGATTGACTCACCTTCACTTCCAAGAACGAATCTGGCAATCTATACACACCTGATTCAAACACAATACACCCCACCTCTTGAGAGACTCTATTCTCACTAGAGCTTTGGCCAAATGTTCTACCTACATAATATGCAACACCTGAAGCGGGCTTATTCATACTTTCGGCACTTGAGACGAAGCTTTGAAACTCATCGCTATTTTCATTTGAAGTAATAACTTGACCAAAGGCAACAGGCTTTTCATAATTTTGCCAATATTCTTCAAGAGTCTTCATTTTTGACAATTCCGTAGAATTCAATGTAACTTTATGGGCTTGAAGCTTCACCCCATGACTCGCTTGACTATATACGCCTTCAGATACAGCCATATATGAAACTGACACAGGAACTACATTGTCTGAAAAAGACCCTGGGGTCATTTTAAGCTCAAAACTATAAGAGGTTACATTCCTTATTGAAGGAACGACAGGATTATTATCTTTATTATAGATCGGGGTACAGACAACAATAGGATCACGATTAGTCTTCTCAAAATTGACTATTTGCCATTCATTGGACACATTATTTACGACACCTTGCTCAATAATCAACTCATCCTGCGACAATACGTCTTCAATAGTAATATTGCTAAAAATCGATTTTTTATTTTGATTATAATCATCATCATTTATAAAGGCAATATGAGAAAATGAACCCGTGTAGTAAGCTCCAATGGGAATAACGTATCTCTTGGTGTTAGGCCGAGACTTATAGTAATCGCTATATTTCTTGATTCCCAAAGAATTAATGCCAAAAACTTTAATCATATTTTGCAAATCCACATCATCTACCCCATTCGCAAAGCCTAAACCATGAAAACCCCCTTGGTTGGGACTAGAAAAATCAAAAGAAAGCACAGTCGTGGGGGTGATATTAATTTCCAGTGGCGCTATTGCCCAAATGTCCCCTTCCAAATTGAGCGAGCCTCCATCAGTAGAAACTGAAAACTCTCCAAAGGTTGATTCTTCACCTTGAGGAACTTTAAGGATCTCCTCATTCACAAAATTGAAATTTCGGATTTCCGCCTGCAAGGAAAGAGAAGAAACCAACAGGGAAAGCAAACCTACTAGCAATGACCTGAACAGGCCTTTGTTGAAAGCCACATTTCGTTTACAATTTAAGCTAACGGACACTTTGCACATTCCTACTAAAGTTCAACATTTTTACCATAAGGCTACTTGAAGTTTAAAATAAAGGAGAATTCGTAAGGTCAACTCCCCTACAAAGCATATATTTCTCCTCCAATATGCCTATTATATTCTGACACAAAAGTGTAGAAAAAAATATTTTTCAAACCTCCTAGCTAAACATATGCTGCTGACAAGCACAAAACCTATAAGACTCTTTTTTTCAGTAGCTTAGAATAGACACCAGCAAAGATAATGGACCAGAAAAGTACAAATACATGAGAACTTCAGCAATTTGAAAAATCCCTAGCAGCCATATTCTGCACTTAATTATTTATTCATATTTAAGCTATCTACCAAAGACTTAATTCCAAAATCCTGTAGTCGTCAGTAGGAAAATTATAGCTTCGTCTTAAATACTACATGAATCAAAAAGCTAAACCTTTATTTATACTTGGCCTGCCAAAATCTGGCAGCACCTTTTTGTACCATAGCTGCGCTAAAATTTTAGGTCATCAAATCAATCATTTTTTTAATCCAAAATCATTAAAACTTGAGCACCTTGCTCTTTTTGGAGAAATAGCTTTTGCAAATGGTACAAGCGCAAATTCTTTAGGGTCAGTCAAATATGTCCACAATAAACTTGTAAGTCGATACGCATGGACCAAAGAATACAAAGAGCAAATATATAATATACTAGACGAAGCCATCGATCGATACGGAAATATCATTATTAAAGAAGTGCAGAATATCCCTATAGTGATTGATTATATTATTGATCACGAGTACCCGACTTTGTTAAAATACCAAGATCCAGCTCTTGTCACCATGTTACTTCAAAAAACAGGATGGGGGCGAGTCACAAACTACTTTGGAAAAAAGCAAAACTTGAACACAATAGCAAGTTCCACGAATTATGTCTACACAAAACTCTTTCATTCCCTAGAGACCAAATACTCTTTTATCAAAGGGATCACCCAAGATGAATTAATAGAAGATGAATCCGTTCTCCTATCTAAATTAGAATCTTTAGACTTCCCAATCATCAACCAGTCATATCTCTCTAAATCAGACATCGAAAAATCTAAAGACAGAAAAAAATACCTTACCTCATCAGATTACTTGCAGGCAAGTCTAGCTCTAAAGCAAAGCAAGAACTTCCCTCTGACTCCATCACCTAAACCGAGCGGTCCATTAACAACACAGAAATATCAATACATAAGATTCGAACACAATCTTGCTGATTGTTGCAATTTCATCCACTTACTGCATGCCTATCGTCAAATTGGTCATGAATACACTATCCTAACCAGTGAACACCAAATCAAACTATTTGAAAGCTTTAATTTCAAAGCAACCTCCACTGAACCAGAAGATCCTTCTCTCGTATACTCTCACCCCTGGAAATATGGAGACTGGATTACAGGAGATGATGGACAACTGAAAGATATCCACAAGTGCAACGTTAGCCTTCTCAATTATAATACCCAAGGGGTGCCGGAAGCGATTTCAAAAGATAGGCTTTGGAGTTTTTGCAAACACAACTTCCCTAAATGCAACAACAACTTAATTAAGAACAGTGATGTTAAAAATCTTACTGCTAATTTACCTCGACCAATTTTTGTACTGCATGCCGAGGACGACAATTATTCAAGTGCCAATAATCTCAAAGATCCATTCTTGCGCCAGCTGGCAAGAAAACTAGTAGACTCCAGCGGAGGCAGCGTTGTCTTATATAGATTGTCAGGAAGTGATACCTTTCTCGTGGGTGATCATTACAAAGACACTCATTACGATTTTGGTTGGAACAAAAATAATTTAAATCAATTAGCCTCTCTTATAGACCTGTCAGATCTCTTCATCGGAATCAACGGCGGTCCATTTAACTTTGCTAGATTACTAAGAAAAAAATCGGTCGGCTTATGGACGAAAGGCCATCCAGCTAAATTTATGTTACCCTCTGAGCTATCATTCAATATTTGCATAGATCACCCCCCAAACCCATCTCCCAGGTCAATGGTCTATGATCTTGAACTTCAAATCATGAGGCACACTAATGCAAAAGACATAGCCAATAGATGTATCTCATTGGTGGAGGACAAAGGATATCTTGGGTACTTAATTGATCTGTGCGATGGTGGAATAAAACTTCCTCATCGAGTTATTGTAGATCGACATCGCAGTTTCCAATATATTTTCGACCACCTCAATAAACACAAAAAGCACCCAATCATTTTTGAAACAGGATGTATCCGAGCACCGTATGACTTTTCAGGAGCAGGAATGTTTGGTTTCTTAGCTAGTTTTTATTGTTATCAGAATAATGGATTGTTGATCTCAGTAGATATTGATAAAAACAAATGTGCTTTTGCAGAAGAAACGACTGCATTTGCTGAGGATAAAGGAAGAGTTGTTATTAGGTCTGATTCTGTAGATTTTTTAACTCATTATAAGTGCGGGATTGACATACTCTATCTTGACAGTAAGGATGTTGGAGTCGAAGGCTATGAAGACCATTGCTTAGCTGAAGGGTTAGCAGCTTTGCCAAAAATGAATAAGAATGCCCTTATTGTCATTGATGACACCTGGAAAACGAGAGATGGTTATCATGGAAAAGGAAGTAGACTAATCCCAAATTTACTACAGAACGGATGGAAGTTAAACTTCTCTGGCTACCAAGTAATTCTCTCGCAAGAAAGCAAGCAAACCTAAGGGCAGGCAAGTAAGGCGACCCCCAGAAAGCTGGACTATTGAAAAAACAATTGAGCCATCTTATCTTTCTGATCGTATCAGTATAATGCATGATTTCATGAGGATAAACTTCTAGTGCAGTGCCCACAAGAAACAGCTCTCTTTAATTACCTCTTAGACAAGGAGGAGGGGGAAGAAAGCAGTGAAATACAAGCACATCTTGCTCAATGTGAATTTTGCCGTGCAAAAACTGATCAAGCTCATGAAATGTTAGGGAAAGTTAAAGATGTGGGCCGAGACATAGCTGCGGAGCCTCAAAAAATGCCTGAGCGCATTGATTCATACCGATTTATCCGCTGCATTGGCAAAGGCGGAATGGGTGAAGTCTGGCAAGCACTGGATGAAACTCTCAATCGCCATGTTGCCATTAAAATCATTAAAGCCTCTTTGGAAGGTAATGATGATTTTCAGAAGCGATTTCTGCAAGAAGCACGAACAGTTGCTCTTCTCGACCATTCCAATATCGTGAGGATCTACTCTTCAGGTAAAATCAACAAAGGTCTCTATATTGCTATGGAATTTATCCCAGGGCTGCCACTTCTGCAAGATATTGAAGGGCCATTAGATATCACAGAAGTGAATCGAATATTCCCTCAAATACTTAATGGTCTTCAAGCGGCACACGATAAGAATATTGTGCACCGAGACATTAAGCCTTCCAATATTATGGTTTCCAACGAAGGTCTAGTGAAATTATTGGATTTTGGACTTGCTCAATCTTCTCTAGCGCACTCGACCATGACAGCACCGGGCTCTGTACTCGGAACCATCGCGTATATGGCTCCTGAAATTGCCTGTGGTGAAAAATCGACAGTGCAATCAGATATCTACTCTCTAGGCATGGTCCTTCACCAAATGCTAACAGGGCAAAGGCCCTATGACGGCCAATCACCATTTGAAGTCATCGAAAGAATCAAGACGGAAAACCTCAGCGCCCCCAAACTCATCAACTCCGCCGTGCCAAATGTACTATCCAGTATATGCATGAATATGTGTGCTCGAAATAAAACTGATCGCTACCAGAGCATCAAACAAGTTCTCTCCGATTGGAAGAATTCAAGCCTTCCTAATATTAGTACCCCTGAAGTTGATGAAGCTTTGCCTACTTCTATACATGAGCAACCTCATTTCATCGCCCAGCTCCCGCAATCAAACATTGAGACAAACATATACGAGGTAACCAGGACAGCTAAATTAGAAGGAGTTCAGGAGCAGGATATCGGCGATTTCATCAAACTCGCCAGAAATATTCAAGATGATCTCAATCGTGAACTCGGAAATACTGCGGTCTTCGAAATAGCCTCCGAAATGAATATTTCACAGGATGCAGCAAAGCGAGCACTGCAACAATGGAAGAATCAAAAAACAACGGCAAAACATAAAACACATACATCACACCCACGCAAAGCAATTTTATTTGCAACCTTGGGGCTTTCCATGATTATCACACTGATAGGAATGTCGTTGTTATTTATGGATGAATCAGTTCCAAACCAAAGCACCAACAAACCAGAACCTCATTCACCTGTAACTAAGATACCCAGCAAAATGAGTCTACCTACAGCTACGGCATCCGTTGAGATTCCTAAACCCACTCCAAGCATTAATGAGAAATCAATTGAATCCGATAACAATAAAGGTGATCAAAAAAGCATAGCACGTGAGAGAATGCGCAAAGACTATGCATTATACACCCGAGATGAATTAAGAGAAATTGAACGGTTATATCAAGTAGCCAATAAAAAGTGGAGAAGCGCAGAAGCTAAAGAAAGCCTCGAAAAACTCATTTCAAAATACGGGAATGCCAATAGAACAGGCTGTGCCGTTCTTTACCTTGGCCAGATGAGTACCGATGCAGAAAAAGAAAAATACCTGCAATTGGCCATTAATAATTTTAGTGACTCTTATTATGGAGATGGAGTGAACGTGGGGGCTTATGCACGATACCTCTTAGCATTTCACTATGATGACATTAAAGCAAATAGCAAAGCCAGAGAATTACGAGATAACTTAAAAAGAGCCTATCCTTATGCCATCAATCATAGAGGAGTGCTTTTATCTGAATTGATGAAATGATATTGCCCAAACTGCCCTTAGGCCACCTTAGAGCAGTACATAAAAATCTCAAAAACTATGAATAGTCACAGGTCTTTTAGCAGTAGTTTTACCTAAAATAGATAATTATTACTTATCCCATGATTTTTGATCAATGGAACCTTTAGGAAAAAACATGAAAACATTGTGCCCTTTACTATTCCTTTGCCTGACTTCCTTTCTCTTTGCAGATTCAATTCTTGCACCTAAACCGCCAATGGGGTGGAATAGCTTCGATAGCTACGTAGTTCACATTCATGAAAAAGAAGCCTACGCAAACCTGAAAACTTTTGTCGAAACCTTCAAACCACTCGGGTACGAATATTTCGTCATCGATGCAGGCTGGTATTATGAATTCGAACGCTACCCAGAAAACAATTTGCCCGTACTCGGAAAAAAGAACGATATCGCCCTAGATGAATACGGCAGACTCCTACCGGCAAAAGCTTGTTTCCCCTCGGGGTTAAAAGCCCTTGCGGACGAGTGCCACAAACACGGAGTTAAATTGGGAGTGCACATCATGCGTGGAATTCCGAGGAAAGCAGTCGAATTAAATACTCCTATCTACGGCACCAAATATAAAGCCCGCGATATTGCTGACATGGAAGATATTTGCAATTGGTGTCCCTTAAATTACGGACTCGATATGACTCAAGATGGAGCACAGGCCTATTACGACGGATGGATTCAGCTTTTAGCTGATTGGGGAATCGACTTTATCAAAGCTGACGATATTGTCGAATTTCCTGATGAAATTGATGCTGTGATAGCAGCCATAGAAAAAACTGGCAGAAAGATCACCTTGAGTTTATCACCCGGTGATCGCGTAATGGGTAATGCTATCAAAACTTATGAAAAAGCTGACATGCTCCGCGTAACCGGCGATGTTTGGGATAGAACATTTGATATTGAAAAATGCTTCGCTTCCTGGCTTACCTGGCAACACGTACAAGTGCGCCCCGGGTTTTGGTTTGATATGGACATGATCCCTTTTGGAGAGTTACGAGTTGTTATCCCAAAAGACACCCCAGATGATCGTGTTGGCAACACAGGCAAACATCGCTATGACCGCTTCACCCTACCCCAAAAGGAAACCTTTATCACCATGAGAGCCATGAGTGCATCTCCACTGATGATGGGTGGGGTATTGCCTACACTAGACAAGGACTCCCTGCGCTTACTCACCAACCGTGATATGATTGCCTGCAACCAAAACGGCATCATGGGCCACATGATTGAGTATCGTCATTCCATTCAAATCTGGAAAACAGAAGAAAAAGGGACTGAAAATGGCTGGGTCGCCATTTTTAATCGAAGTCATGAAAAGCTAACCAGCCATGCAAGCCTACGACAAATGGGCCTGGACACAAATGGCACTTATTCATTCAAAAATATCTGGACAGGCAAACCTTATAAGATGGGCAAGAATGAACTTCCTGCCCAAGGGTGCCTTTTTCTACGTTACAAAAAAGATAACTAATCGGGGAATAGGAGTCTTTACTTAGCGAACCACAATTTGGTTCTATTGCAAAACCTTACCAGCATTAACATAAGCGGAACTTCAATCAGCACGCCCACTACTGTTGCCAAAGATGCTCCAGACGATAAGCCAAAAAGCATGGTTGCCGTTGCTATGGCCACCTCAAAGTGATTGGAGGCGCCAATCATGGCTGCTGGAGCTGCATTATCATAACTCAAGCCAAGGATCTTAGCCATCACGTAACCTAAAGCAAAAATAAGGACAGTTTGCAAAAATAAGGGAATTGAGATCCAAAGAATTGTGAGGGGATTCTGCAAAATCACTTCGCCTTTAAAACTGAATAGAAGCACAAGAGTAAGTAATAATGCTGTAATGGTGACCGGAGTGAGCACTTGCAAGAACTTCTCCTTAAACCACACTTCTCCTTTGGAAGCGATAATCCAGCGTCTAGAAAAATAACCGGCAACAAGCGGTAAGGCGACATAGATAGCTACAGACAATAGAAGAGCTTGCCAAGGAATGGGCAACTGCCCCACACCAAGAAGATAGCCACCGAGCAATCCATATAGAACAAGCATGGCTAAAGAATTTATAGCCACCATGACTAAGGTCAGGCCATCGTTACCTTTGGCTAAGTATCCCCAAACTAGAACCATGGCTGTACAGGGAGCTATACCCAAAAGGATACAACCTGCGAAATAACTTCGCCAAAGTGGAATTTCTAACATTTTGATGCCGTCTTGCAGTACAACAGTTCCAGCTCCGTGTTCAGCTCCCACTGGTAAGTCCAGGCCAAATGGCATCTTGACGAGATCCATAGCATCTTCTCCGATCATACCTTTAAATAGAAAGCCCAAGAAAAGCAGTGAAATGCCATACATAGTAAAAGGCTTGATGGCCCAGTTGATAAAAAGCGTAAGCATGACAGGTTTGCCACTCTTGCCAGCTTTAACAACACTAGCGAAGTCGATTTTGACCATAATAGGGTACATCATAAAAAATAAGCAGATGGCTATGGGGATAGAAACCACAGGGGCTCCTCCCACTGATATGGCCATACCATCAAGGCTTTTCGCTAGACCTGGGGCAAACTTTCCTATGACAATTCCCACAACAATACATAAGCCAACCCACACAGTGAGATAACGCTCAAATATACTCGACATGGTCCGTGTCTCATCTAGGCAAGTTGCACTTTCTTCCTGTTTCATTTTTTTAATCCTTCCTGATATTTTTATTCGCTATAATGATCCATTGTCACTTTGAATCGCATTCGCACATTTCTTTCATGCGCTTGGCGTCTTCACTGATCACTTGCTGCCAATCCATGGATGACTTTAATAGTTCATGGATGCTACTTTCTGCTGGAGACCTAGGCTGAATAAGCCGGTAATACATCCAAGTCCCTTCGCGCCTGGAAACAACCATGCCCGCACTACGCAAAACAGTAAGATGCTTAGATATTTTATTATCTGGCACATCTAAAGCCCCCCCCATGGCGCAAACACAAACCTCTCCCTCGCGCGCCAGAAAAGCCAAAAGCCTGTAGCGAGTGGTGTCGGACAGAGCCTTATACAAGGCCACTTCTTCTTCTAAGCTCATTAAATCCATATATGCGCATTTAAGCAGATAAGGGTGAGCGTCAAGGAGAATATGCAGAAAAAGTCTCAGTGGTTAATTATTGCGAAGAATAAACACGCAATTCACTTTAGGGCAGCGATTGATTGCAAGAATAATCACGCAATTTGCAGCAAGGCAGCGATTGATTGCGAAGAATATTTACGCAACTATGCAGTAGAGCGAAGATCTGCTGCATAGAAAAGCTTATCAGCAATTGAAATAAGCAGTACCTCTAAAAAAAAGCATCTCCCAAGAGAATGCCTACGCTCATCAGCCCCTCGATAACTTCTGTTTCCCCGGAGGCAAGGGCACATACTTCACATAGGCTTCGTACATTTCATTACACTTGAAGAATAACTTCTTGCCACTTTCATCCATACTATCAATATAAAGGCGGTAATGAACTTTGAAGTTCTCTTTGTCCTTCATATCTTTATAGATACCTGCTTTCTCTCTGAATTCCTTACTTTTCTTGCGGTAATCAAAACGAACTTTAGCATAAGCGGCACATATGGTATCACTTGTAATAAGGTCCATACCGGCATTTTCTTTCGCCGTATCGTAGCGGAA
>JADGBV010000389.1 GCA_015231345.1 Planctomycetota bacterium | reverse complement strand
TCCCTGAATTGGTAAATAACCCTGACGTAACAGTTCGCTCCAGGGGTGTGATTGAAAAATGCTCATTATGTGTTCAGCGCATTAATGGAGCTCGCTACGAAGCCAAACGAAATGGAGAAAAACTAGATGGAACCTCATTTATGACAGCTTGCCAGCAGGCTTGTCCAGCATCTGCCATTGTCTTTGGAGATATTAATCAGAAGAAAAGCCCAGTGGATAAAGCACGAAAATCTAGTTTGAATTACGCTGTTTTAGAAGAATTGGGCATCAAGCCAAGGGTGACATACCTTGCTAAGCTGCGCAATACAAATAGTGAGGCGCCACAGAAAAAAGTGAAGTATCAAACTGCCCATGAAGGTCATGGCGATGGACATGGAGGCGATACTCACCATGGTCATGATTCTCATCACGGTCATGACGATCATCATGATCATTCAGGTCACGGACATGAAGTTCATAAAGGGTAAGGAAGAGGATGTCTGAATCAACAAAAACTACTCCTGATAACGCGGGAACGGAAGTCATGACGAATCGTAATATTGACGAAGCCGTCTTCCGACCTTTAGAAACGAAACCCAGCATGCTGTGGTATATTGCTTTGTCTTTCAGTTTGGCATTGACCAGCTTGTTTGGCTGGGCTGCTTACCAAACAGTTTTTGTGGGTATTGGCACTTGGGGAAATAATAACCCTGTAGGTTGGGGGTGGGGGATCACCAACTTTGTCTTTTGGGTTGGTATCGGTCATGCTGGAACCCTTATTTCTGCTATTTTATATTTACTCCGCCAAAGGTGGCGAACAGCAATTTGTCGTTTTGCTGAAGCTATGACTATTGTTGCTGTGATTAACGCTTTACAGTTTCCTCTATTCCATACAGGTCGACCTTGGTTAGCAGCTTACTGGCTTCTTCCTCTGCCAAATCAAAATAACATCTGGATCAACTTTCGCTCTCCCTTAGCTTGGGATGTTTTTGCTGTAAGTACATACTTTCTAGTTTCACTTATGTTTTGGTATGCTGGTTTAGTTCCTGACTTTGCTTCCATTCGGGACCGTGCGAAAAATGGCTGGCGTAAATTGATTTACGGTCTTTTGAGTTTAGGCTGGAATGGTTCCAATCGAGGCTGGCGTCATTATGAAAAAGGCTATTTACTCTTTGCCGGTTTAGCCACTCCTTTGGTGCTTTCTGTTCACTCGGTTGTATCATTTGACTTTGCTGTGAGTGTTATACCTGGTTGGCATACAACTATTTTTCCACCTTACTTTGTTGCTGGCGCCATATTCAGTGGTTTTGCCATGGTGTCTACTATTATGATTATTGTTCGTAAAGTTTGCCACTTAGAGCATATGATCACTAAAGATCACTTAGACTTAATGAACAAGGTTGTGGTTGCCACTTCTTTAATGGTCGGCTATGCTTATAGTATTGAGCTTTTTATTGCTTGGTATAGCGGCGGCCTTTATGAGCAATTTGCCTTCTTAAATAGGATTTCAGGTCCTTATGCTTGGGCTTATTACTGTATGGTGACATGTAATGTGATTGTCCCACAATTACTCTGGTTTAAAAAGATTCGCCGTAGTGTTCTGCTCATGTACCCAGTTGTTATTTTAGTAAACGTCGGTATGTGGTTTGAGCGTTTTGTGATTATATCCAGTAGTTTGCATGCAGACTTCTTGCCTTCGAGTTGGGATTATTTTATCCCTACAGCTGTTGATGTTTGTCTCTTCTTAGGGACTTTTGGAATATTCTTTACCTTCATCTTACTTTTTTGCCGTTTGGCTCCTTCGATAGCGACAACTGAAATGAAAGCTACATTGCCTTCTTCCCAACCTCATCACCATGGAGGGTCCGATGCATAATTCCAAACTTAAGGGCATGGTGGGCATGGTCTCAAAACCAGATGCTCTCATTAAAGCCGCAGAAACAGTAAGGGATGCGGGCTATAAAAAATGGGATTGCCATACGCCATACCCTGTGCATGGCTTAGACGATGCCATGGGCTTAAAGGAATCTTTTCTTCCTTTTATTGTTTTGGGTGTTGGCCTCTTAGGGGGTGTTGGCGCCCTGCTTGTGCAAACTTACATGAACGTATGGGATTATCCCGTTATTATTGGTGGTAAAGATATGTTTAGTTGGCCAGCTTTCGTGCCCATTATATTTGAGCTTTTTGTTTTAAGTGCGGGTTTTACCATTTTTGGCTGCCTCTTTGCTTTTGGTGGTTTCGGGAAATGGGCTCACCCTTTGCATGATGCCGATTTAATGAAGCGCGTAACTTGTGATGAATTTGCCGTTGTCCTGGATGCCAAAGACGAAATGTTCAATGAAGAGAATGCTAAGGGACTTTTGGAAAGGGCTGGGTGTTTTGATGTTCAGCCACTACACGAAAAGAATGAGTGTACTGAGTCGAGTGCTGGAGGTGATGAATAATGTCTGGATTTGAAAATAAATATCTGGAAATATTCGAACGTTTTCAGCCCAAGTATTCGCCTAAAATGATGGTTGCTGCTATTGCAGTGCCTCTTCTATTAGCTTTTATCATTCCTCTTGCTCTTGTGGCTATTCCATTCAATGAATTTTGGAACGGTATGGCTGTGCAGCGTAAGGGCAAAGCTCAAATGCAACATGGCTGGGTGAATGGTGAAGCTCTCAATGTGGAAAGAAAAGCTGTGGCTGGAACTATCCCTAGAGGTTTTATTCCTCACCCTGAAGAGTTACAAGCTAACGATCAGCCTGCCATAGAAAAAGCAGGTAAGATGCTTATGAATCCATTGGCATTAAATAAAGAGAATCTATTGCTTGGCCAAGAGCGTTACAATGTTTTTTGTGTTGTCTGCCATGGCGAACGAGGATTATCCGATGGTGGTGTTGTGGGCTCAGATAGGTACCCAGCTCCCACATCAATCCATGACCCTGTTGTAAGAAACTACCCCGATGGGTCAATTTATCAAATCATCACTCGTGGTAAAGGGAAGATGATAGGTTACGCCGATAAACTCAATGAGAAAGAACGTTGGGCGGTCATTCATTATGTCCGAGCCTTACAACGCGCTGAAAACCCTCAGCCCGGAGATCTTAAATAATGAAAATGAAAAAAGCAAATCAACTAACAGCTATAGGAATGATCCTTTTGGTTGTAGGGGGAATCCTGTCTTTGCTCAGCTTTTTTTCTGAGAGCAGTCATGAGAGTTTTGCCTCACATTTTCTCTATGGCATATCTTTTGTTTGGACCATAAGTATTGGCTCTTTCTTTTTTATCTTACTCCACCACCTCACCGGTGCAGTTTGGTCTGTGGTTTTTCGCCGTATTGCAGAAATGTACGCCTCATTCATGTGGTGGCTATTTGCCTTGTTCTTGGTTTTATTACTCATGATATTTTTCGGTAACTACGATTTGTATTCTTGGTACTCACACCCAGATGCTCTTACTTTAAAAAAGAGCGCTTTTTTGAACTCGAATTTCTTTATGCTGAGAACCGTTTTTTACTTCGCTGTTTGGACTTTAGCGTCTAGTAGCTATATCAAAAACTCCATTAATCAAGATGAACATCAAGATGAGAAAACACTGGGCTTAACGCCAAAAATGAGAGCTCGGTCAACTTGGCTTATGTTGCTTTTGGCGCTGACTCTTAGTTTTGCTGCTTTCGATTGGTTTATGAGTATAGATGCTCATTGGTTTTCAACTCTTTTTGGAGTCTATGTCTTTGCGGGTGTGGTTTTGACTTCACTTTCAGCCATTACTTTGGCTGCTATTTGGCTAAGCAAAGCTGATGTCGATGGCATGGGGCTTATTCGTAAAGAGCACTATTATAGTTTGGGGGCACTTATGTTTGCATTCTCATGCTTCTGGGCTTATATGTGGTTTAGCCA
>JADGBV010000388.1 GCA_015231345.1 Planctomycetota bacterium | reverse complement strand
GAGGGTGCTATAGTCCATTATGCTGGTGCCTTTTCTCAGTACCTCAATCATGAGGTTCGCACAGATTCCATTGCCCATATGCAAAGCGACCTCAGAAAACAGGAGCTAATGACTGAGTTTCTGTGCCCTCAAGATGAGCAGACGACGCCAGTGTTATTGATGCATTCAAGTGAAAATAAGGTGGTGACAGGCAGGCTTGGCGGATGGGCTCAGGTGAGTTATGGCCCCAATACTGCCCTAACTGGTTATTTTCGAGGCATTGGAGCCGCTGGTGAAATAGACTTGGTGGAGACTCCATCGACGGTGCTTTTCTTAGCAGATAGTCGTTCACCATATTCATGGGGCTGGAATGTACTTGGGGCGCCCACAAATACAACAACCCTATATGACTTAGTTTACAATGGAACATATGGTCAGAGATTAGATATATTAAGGCATGAAGGTGGAATTTCAGTCCTCTTTGTCGATGGGCATGGAAAACATGTCACCTTAGATGAAATGCAAGAAGTAGGCATAAGTAAAGGGATTAAATCTAGATAGTTTCTTTTTTTAAGGAGTAAGGTTAGATGATAAAGCTAATGAAACATATAATAACTTTGGCATTACTTATTTTTGGGGGGTGCAGTATGCCAAGCTCAATGGTCAAAGAGCAGGCATCCAATCAGGGTGACGCTTCTGTGTTTCCCCGTTTTAAACTGAAAGATGACTTTTCGCAGGATGCTCTAAGGTCCACAGGAAAAAACAATAGTATCGAAATTAACTATGGCACAAATAATGAAGAATTCTTGCAATCTATCGCATTGCAGCTTAAGGGGCAAATGCTCACTCAAGAAGAATGCGCAAAGCATTTAGCAGAATGGAAGAGCAATACACGCCTTCGCCGTATTGACTGGGCACTGAGACTATGTGATGAATGGGGCATTAACCCTCAGCCCACATTCAGCTATCGAGACCCCTGGAAGGAACAACATCCACTAATGCTCCCTGCAGTACAAAAGAAAACGAAACGGGAACTGGGAGCAGTGTTTATGTACTTTTTTAATTGCCCGGGTAAGGTCAATGCCAAAGTCAGTTGGTCCAATAACCATGTTCCTGGTATGGATGCCTCTTCTGACTTTCTCAAGGTATCCGATAAGGATACGGGCTACTATAACCCTCGTACTATGAGTTTTTGGTACCGAGAGTTGCTAGATGCTCGTTCTGCTGGTTTGCAGTTTCTTCTTCTCAATACCTATGGCCCAGATATGGAGCAAGGCAAATTAGCCCCAATCGTTCCAGCTTATGAACAAATGCTTAAAGACGGAGTAAAGGATCCAATGCCGGTGGGTTTATTTGATGATACTTGGTCATGGGGCAAACCCTATTTTGGCGAGAAATGGAAAGTCATTCCCGATATGGCTAAAACAGAGGAGTGTGCTCAGCTTATTTATACCTACAAATGGAAGCCTTTCTTTGCAAAAGTCCCTCGTGAGCATTGGTATCTTTTTCAAGGAAAACCGCTTGTCTATTTTTATAACGGAGGCACTTTGAAGAATCGCTCTCAGGGAGGCCCTGTGTTTGCAAGGCTCAAAGAATTATTCCGTCAAGATTTTGGCGTAGAGCCTTTTATTTGTATTGATTCAGCCTTTGCTAATGAGGAGGCTCTTAAGGTTGCTGATGGAAGCTTCGTATGGTATTCCCTAGGAAAATCCGTTGAGGATTCAACTCGAAGCCATAAAGGCGTGAGCTTAACTCATGGAATGGTACGATGGGATTCAACATCACGGGCAAATAAATCTAAAGAACGCCGTCAGCGCCCTGGAGATAAAATCTACAAAGACGATACACTTCTGGTGAAATTTCTAAATGATAGTAAAGAAAGTGACCTAGCGGTTATGGCAACTTGGAATGACCTGGGCGAAGGCACAGGAATTAACCGCTGCACGGATTACTACTGGGCGAATTCATGGTGGGAGCCATCAGTCTTTATGAAGCAAACCCGCGCTTCTCAAGAAGGAAAAGAGTTGCAGCCACTGAGAGTGAAAGAGTAGCTGACGATTGCGAGTGAAGTGAAGGCCTCGTTAGTCCTTGCGAATGAGAAAGAGTACTGACGATTGCGAGTGAAGTGAAGGGCGCTAGCCCTTGCGAGTGCAAGAGCTGCTAGCGATTACGATAAATAGCCTCGATTTCGTCGGCACTAAGTATATGGTCGTAAAGGCGAACTTCGTCAATACGGCCATTAGCTGGACTTTTGTATGAAGTGACGGTAAGGGCGGCCCCTATACGCCAGTTGGCTGCATTAGTGTAACTTGAGTTATTAGCTGACCAGCTGTACGTTTTCTCTAGGCTTCCGTTCACATAGAGTTTTGTGACCTCGTTTTCTGCATCAATGGTGCCAGTGACATGATACCATGAGGAAGGCGCGAAGGTGCTGGTGCTAGTTGCAAAGAGGACATTCCCTCCTACCCCATAGTGCTGGCAGCTGAAAGCGCCAGTAGCTCGATAGCTGAGTCCTCTATGGTATCCCGCTAGCATAACAATGGCATGGCGGTCGTCATTTGTGCCCGTATTGTAGGGGAGAGCATTGGGATAATACCAGGCTGAGACTGAATAAGAACCGTTCTGTAAGTCTGATAGAGCGCTGGATGAGGGTAGGTTGATTGCATAACCGGCGTCCGTGCCATCAAAATCTCGGCTAAGGCCTACGACTCCAGAAGTCACGCTTGTGTTGCCTGAAGGGTCGGTTAGGGTGCCATCTTCTCCATTAAAGGTATCACTGATAGTGGTGCCTGAGCTTTCATCGAGTTTATACCATGCCACTAAATTGGCTGCCGCGGTTTCTCCGGTTAAACCAGAGGCGTTAAGGATATTCCAATCCGCTCCATCACTCATTACAGTGAGGTAAGGAAAAATTGATGATGAAGCTTGCAATTCTACGCTGCTGTAGGTATCTATGCGATTAGCTGAAGAGACCCATAGAGAATTGAGCTGTGATGTTTTCTTGATGGTATACTTTCGCCCAGAACAACTTGCAGGTGAAGGTAGGTAGAGGCTTAGATTATCGGCAGATGAATCTGCTAAAACCATGCTATGGGAGTCGATATTCCCACTGGTGGTGAATTGTTGAAAGGAAAAACCCATGGCCCCATTGAGGTCAAGGTTTGCCGATGGGATACTGGATGCCCCAACAGTAAGTGAATTGCAGATCGCATTTCCAATAACATGCAGATTGCTCGAAGGAGTCGTGCCAATTCCCAGGCCAGTGGTATTTAATGTTGCTTCGTGATATCCGTCAGAATTGCTATCAAACTGAATGGAATTGGTCGTGCTTCGCATTGATGCCGCGACACTTGATGACATGACAAGGATGCAAACGAGGCACCATATGGCAAATCTCATGTGAAGCATACTTTTATCCAAGAAATTAAGAGTCAGATTATAGGTCATAGAAGAAAAAAACAATGAAAAAGAATCTGGGAGACTGCCCTAAACACTTGGGTTTTATTTATTTGCAGAAGCATATAATCAAAGTCAAATTAAGCAGAAAAGCATGGGTTTATAGAGATTGCAATAAAAAGTAAACAATTATTGTTGATTTTTATTGATAAAGCATATATAATGTTCATAAACAAAACAAAGTCTCCTTGGGATTAGAATCATGAGAAAAGTTGTTATCTGTGTATTTTTGTTATTAGTGGTACAGGCTCAAAGCTGGTGTCAGGCAAATTCTAAGGAACTAGTAAATATTTCCTGGCCCCAAGAGTGGACTGTATTTGGGCCCATTCCATGGGACTTTGCTATCCCTAAGGGTTTTCAGCCTGATCCTTCATCACCCTCTTTAAATATCAGGGATAAGATATTCCCTGCAAAAAAAATCACTCTCACGCAAAAAGGAGATGATTAT